>CAZAMS010000284.1:0-10455 GCA_964486305.1 uncultured Aestuariivirga sp. | reverse complement strand
GTCACTGGGATAACGCAGCTTGCTGCGATCATAGCGGGCACGGTTCGCTTGCGTCCACATCGGCGGCCTCCGGGAGAATCACTCCGGCGCCATTGAATCACAACCGATTCAACCAATTCAAGGACTCGTCGGACAGACACTCAGTCCGAATGTACTTGACTATGTTCTTGTTTTGTTCTTTTATAGGTTTATGCAAACGGCCTTTGACTTCAAGCAAGCAGCAGACCTGTGGGCCTCCGCCCGCGCCGCATGAGTTGCCAGACCCATGCGCGCGGAAAAGATAGCGGCCCTTCGGGCGTCCCTCGCCAAACCAAGTTTGGAGGAAATACCCATTCGAATTCCGCTCGGCCACGCCGCCGCCGATCTTTGCCTGAAAGGCGGGCTTAAGCGCGGCGTGCTGCATGAGGTTTTCGCGTCAATTGGCCATGAAGCGGCGGCAACCGGTTTCACGGTCGGGCTCGCCGCCCGCGTGGCCATGGGCAAACACTTGCTCTGGATTCGCCAGGATTTTTCCGCCCTCGAATTTGGCGAGCTTTCGGCAACCGGGTTTCTGGAATTTGGAATTGATCCCGCGCGCCTGTTGCTGCTCTGCGTCGGCGATGCGGCCGATGCACTTCGCGCGGCAAATGATGCGCTCTCCTGCGCGGCCTTGGGTGCCGTCGTCATCGAGATTCCGGGCAAGCCGAAAATTCTCGACCTGATGGCCAGCCGGCGGCTGACGCTCACCTGCGCGCAAAAAAACGTCACCGCCTTTCTCCTGCGCTTCACCACGCCGCCCGATGCCAGCACGGCGGAAACCCGCTGGCTGGTGCGCGCCGCCGCTTCGCCGCCGCAGGAGGAAAACTGGGGCCTTCCGGTTTTTGAAGCAGGCCTCATCCGCAACCGGCATGGGCGGACGGGAGAGTGGGTCATGGAGTGGAGTTGTGATGATGGTCTCTTCAAGGAAGCGGATCGTGGCGCTGTGGTTTCCGCGCCTTGCGACCGACCGGCTGCAACGGCGCGGGAAATTGCGGCCATCTGAAACGGCGCACGAAGCGCCGCCCCTGGTGGTTGTGGCAAAGGTGGACAATGCGCTGCGGCTTTCGGCGGTGGACCGCAAGGCCACCTCGCTGGGCTTGGCCATAGGCCAGCCGCTGGCCAATGCGCGCGCCATGCTGCCGGCGCTGACGGTTGTGGCGGCGAACGAGCCCGATGATCTGAAGCTGCTCACCCGCATCGCCGATTGGTGCGACCGCTTCACACCCCATGTGGCGCTCGATGGGCCGCGCGGCCTGCTGCTGGATGTAACGGGTGCCACCCATCTTTTCGGCGGCGAGCAGGCGCTGCTCAAGCGGATTCGCGAAAGCTTGAAGGCCCAGGGCTTTGCCGTGCGTGGCGCCATGGCCGGGACCGCGATCGCAGCGCGCGCCTTCGCCCGCTACCGCGATGGCGCCGTCATAGCTCCCGGCGAAGAAGCAGAAATGATAGCGCCGCTTCCCGTCGCGGCCCTCAATCTCGATCCCGTCACCACCCATGCCTTCCGCCGCGCCGGCCTCAAAACCGTGGGGCAGGTGGCCAGCCGCAAACGCACCGAAATGACGGCACGCTTTGGCGCAGCCATGGTCGCAACGCTTGATGCGGCCCTGGGCCATGGCACACAGCCACTCTCGCCACGCCTGCCGCTTCCCGATTACTGGAAGGAGCAAGGCTTCGCCGAACCCGTCGCCACGGAAGAGGTCATCCGCGCCACGCTCAAATCCCTGGCCGCCGCTCTATCGGGCATTCTGGAACAGCGCGGCGAAGGGGCGCGCCGCCTCGAAGCCGTGTTCTTCCGCGCCGATGGCGCGGTGCGCCGCATCGCCATTGAAATGGGCGTGCCCACCCGCGCGCTCGCGGTCATTGAACGGCTCTTCCGCGAAAAGCTGGAGACGCTCACCGATCCGCTCGATCCCGGTTTCGGCTTCGATCTCATCCGGCTTTCCGCCAGCCGGGTGGAACGCGCCCACTGCGAAGTGGCCGATTTCGATGCCGGCATCAATGAGAAAGCCGACATCGGTTTTCTGGTTGACCGTCTGGCCACGCGTTTTGGCAGCCAGCGCATTCTCGCCTTCCAGCCCAACGACACGCATATTCCCGAAGCGGCCTGGCTGGCTGTGCCCGCGCAATATGCGCAAGCCTCAAAACTGCCGTGGAAAAAAATCCGTGGCACCTGGGATGCCCCGCGCCGCCCGCTGCGCCTCTTCACCAGGCCCGAACTTGTAACTCTTCTGGCAACAGCATCAGGCTCGCAACATCTGCGTTGGCGAAAAGTGCAGCATGCCGTGGCGCACTGCGAAGGGCCGGAACGCATCGCCATGGAATGGTGGCGTCACCAGACGCCGCAACCGGCGCGCGATTACTTCCGCCTGGAAGATGGCGAAGGCCGGCGTTACTGGCTTTACCGTAGCGGCGTGCCCCCGCAATGGTTCCTGCATGGGGTTTTCGCATGAGGGCCTATGCCGAAATTGCGGTGACGACGAATTACTCGTTTCTGCGTGGCGCTTCGCACCCCTGGGAGTTTGCTGGGATAGCAGCAAAGCTCAGGCTTGCCGCCATCGGCATTGCCGACCGCAACACCCTGGCCGGCATCGTGCGCGCCTATGCGGCGGTGCAGGTGATCGAAGAAAATAAACCCAAGCTGCTGGTTGGCACGCGCCTTGTCTTCGTCGATGGCACGCCCGATATCCTCGCTTACCCGATGGACCGGGCCGCCTATGGCCGCCTCTGCCGGTTGCTGAGTGCCGGAAAATTGCGCGCTCCCAAAGGCGGATGCCATCTTGCTCTCCACGATCTCCTCAAATGGCAGGAGGGCCTGCTGCTGGTGGTGATGGCGCCGCGTCCCGACCAGAAGGGTGAGGTGGACGAATCCCCCAAAAAATTCTGGAACAAAAATCTCGCTCATGAAGATGAGGAAGTGGGCGAACTGCCGGATGAAATCTATGCCAAGAGTCCGCAAACAAGTTCCGGGGAAATCCAGTCGCTTTTGGAAAACCTGCTCCGCGCCGCACCCCAGAGGGTTTGGCTTGGGGTCTCCATGCCGCATAAGGGCGATGACCGCCGCCGCCTGCGGAAATGGCAGCGCGTGGCGGGCGCGGCAGGTGTGCCGCTGCTGGCCACCAATGATGTGCTGTATCATTGTCCTGTACGGCGCGAACTGCAGGACGTCGTCACCTGCATCCGCGAGCATGTCACGCTGAATGAGGCAGGCCGGCTTCTCGAAGCCAATGCCGAACGGCATCTGAAATCACCGGACGAAATGGAGGAGCTTTTCCACGAAGCGCCCGACGCCATCGCCGAAACCATCCGCTTTGCCAGCCGGATCACCTTCTCCCTCGACCAGCTCAAATACAATTATCCCGACGAGCCCATACCCAAGGGAAAAACGGCGAAGCAGCATTTGCAGGATTTGGCTTGGCAGGGTGCGGCTTCGCGCTACGGCGGCGTCATCCCGGACAAGCTGCGCGCCACACTGGAAAAGGAATTGGCGCTTATCGCCAAGATGGACATCGCGCCATACTTCCTGACAGTCCGCGACATCGTGAGCTATGCCAAGACCCAGAACATTCTCTGTCAGGGGCGCGGCTCCGCGGCCAATTCCGCCGTTTGCTATGTGCTGGGCATCACCGCCGTCGATCCGATGCAGATTGACCTTCTGTTCGAACGCTTCATCAGCGAGGAGCGCAAGGAACCGCCCGACATCGACGTCGATTTCGAGCACGAGCGGCGCGAGGAAGTCATCCAACATGTCTACAAGCGTTATGGCCATCATAACGCGGCGCTGACCGCCACCGTCATCTGCTACCGCCCGCGCAGTGCCATCCGCGAAACGGGAAAAGTCTTCGGCCTTACCGAGGACGTGACGGCAAATCTTTCCAGCGGCGTTTGGGGAAGCTGGGGCAGCGAACTAAAGGACAGCCAGGTCCGGCAGGGCAGGCTCGATCCCTTCAATCGGGTCATCAAGCGTGCGGTGGATGCCGCCAATGCACTCATCGGCTTTCCGCGCCATCTCTCCCAGCATGTCGGCGGTTTCGTGCTGACGCGCGACCGGCTCGACGAGATCGTGCCCGTGGGACCTGCGACGATGGAGGATCGCCACTTCATCGAATGGGACAAGGACGATATCGATACCCTGCGCCTGATGAAGGTCGATGTGCTGGCGCTCGGCATGCTCACCTGCATCCGCAAAGCCTTCGACCTCATCCGCATCCACAAGGGCGAGTCATTTGATCTGGCCACTGTAAAACGCGAAGATCCCAGGGTTTATGAAATGCTGCAGAAGGCCGATGCCATCGGCGTGTTCCAGGTCGAAAGCCGGGCCCAGATGAGCATGCTGCCGCGTTTGCAGCCGAAGGAGTTCTATGATCTCGTCATTGAAGTGGCCATCGTGCGCCCCGGCCCCATCCAGGGCGGCATGGTGCATCCCTATCTCAAGCGGCGAAAGGAGCATAGGGAGTCAAAGGGCGCCAAGGTCATTGAATATCCGTCCCCTCTCTTGGACCCCGCAGCAAAAGATGAACTCATCCCTGTGCTCAGCAAGACGATGGGTGTTCCGCTGTTTCAGGAACAGGCGATGAAGCTTGCCATTGTGGCGGCGAAATTCACCCCCGATGAAGCCAATGGCCTGCGCCGCGCCATGGCGACTTTCCGCCATGTCGGCACCATCAACAATTTCAAGGAAAAATTCGTGGGCCGTATGGTGGATCGCGGCTATGAGCAGGAATTCGCCGAACGCTGCTTCAAGCAGATCGAGGGCTTCGGCTCCTATGGCTTTCCCGAAAGCCACGCCGCAAGCTTCGCCCATCTCGTCTACATTTCCGCCTGGATCAAGAAATTCCATCCCGAGGCCTTCGCCTGCGCGCTGTTGAATTCACAGCCCATGGGCTTCTATGCGCCAGCCGAAATCGTGCGTGATGCCCGCGAACACGCGGTCGAGGTGCGCCATGTCGATGTGAATTTCAGCGAATGGGACAATACGCTCGAACCCTGCAAGGGCGGCTTGGCGCTTCGCCTCGGCTTTCGCCAGGTCAGCGGTTTCCGCGAGGACTGGGCCAAGACACTGCTTGCCTCCCGCGCCAATGGCTACCGCGCGGTAAGCGAGGTTGCACGGCGAGTGCGCCTGCCAAAACGCGCCTTCATCATTCTGGCGGAGGCCGACAGCTTCCAGTCAATCAGCATGGACCGCCGCGAAATCCTCTGGGCGGTGCGCCGCATCGCCGATGACGATGCCTTGCCGCTCTTCGCCGCGCAATATGTCGAAGAGCAGTCGGAGGAGGAGATCGCGCCACTGCCGCTCATGCCGCTGAGCGAGCATGTTCTTGCCGACTACCAGATGCTGCGCCTGTCGCTTCGCGCCCATCTGATGTTTTTCCTGCGGGATATGTTTTGCAGCGAAGGGGTTTGGGATTGCGCGCAAATCTCGGCGGCGAAAGACGGCACGCCCGCCTCCTGTGCCGGCATCGTGCTGGTGCGCCAGATGCCAGGTGATTCCGGCGTCGTCTTCATGACGCTCAGCGACGAGGCGGGCATTGCCAATGTCGTGGTCTGGCCGAAACTGGTTGAAACCTTCCGCCGCGAGATCATGGGCGGGCGGCTGCTGCTGGTCGAGGGCAGGGTGCAGCGCAGCCCCGAAGGCGTTGTCCATCTCGTGGCCGAACGCTTCTTTGACCGCTCACATGAGCTGGAGCGCCTGTCGGAGGATGTGACGGAGGCGCCCTCTTTCCGCTCGCAGGCGGCCAAACATCGCCACCCCCGCGATGTGCGGACCGTGCCAAAATCGCGGGATTTTCATTAGCCCATGGCGGAGCGTTTCGTGTTGAGTTTTCAGCCTGTGAATATTGGCGCACGTTTTGTCATGAAGGCATCGACCCCTTCAGTGAAATCGCTCCCAGATGCAAAACTCAAGAATGATGCCTTTTCTGCTTCAAGATGAGAGCGAAGGGCATCCAATTCATTGCCTTTCAGCAAGTGCTTTGTGGCGGCCGCAACTGCTGCTGAGTTCATGATAAGCGTGGTTGCCATACGTTCGACCTCGTTGTCGAGTTCGGATGCCGCTACAACGGAATTAATTAATCCAAGATCTTTAGTGTCCCGTGCGGAATAGGTCCCGCCAGCGAGAAACATTTCCATTGCCTTTTTAGGTCCCACGATGCGCGGCAGGAAAAAGCTGCCGCCGCCATCCGGTGTCGTTCCAAGCTTGCGGTAGGCGGGTGTGAATTTCGCGGTCTCGTCGGCAATGATGATATCGGCGCTGATCGCCAGTGAAAATCCCCCGCCAGCCGCCGCTCCTCTGACCGCGCTGATAACTGGTTGCGGCAGATTTTGCAGGCAGAATATGAAGGCGTGGAAATGATCGATGATCTCGCTGATCACGGGCAAGATCTTGTTCTTCTCGCCGTGAAAGACGTTGATGTCGCCACCTGCCATGAAATGATTGCCGGAACCCCGCAGCACAATCGCTTTCATATCTTCAACTCCAGGTAATTTACGTGCGAGTTCACCCATCGCGCGCGCCATATCAAGATTAACGGCATTGAGCTCCTTCGGACGGTTGAATGTGACGGTGCCGACCCGGCCATTCAGTTGAAAGAGAAGTGGTTGCTCCATTGTCATTCCAGCAAATCTCCTATTCACCCTCGGAGGGCAAGCGGCCATAGGCACCAAGGCACCAGAGCTCCGTGAGTAATTCCGAAACGGCATCTTCATCATTTGCCAAGTGCGAGAGGGCAGGATCTTGCCGGAGATAGAGTTGTGTGAGGAATTCATCGATCATGCCGCCCAACGCATAGGCAGTCGGCAGAAATTCTTCGGCCGAAGTAGTTCCGCGGCGGCGTGCGATCGCCGAGGCCATACGCGTGTTCCAGCCCTGGCTCAGTTCCAGAAACGCTTTACGGAAGGCGGTGTCCTCATGGCGCAGGCTGTTGAGGCAGCGCATCAGACCCGCATTGGCTTTGAAAACCCTGATGTAAGTCAAGTTGGCATCCCTGACACGTTCTCGCGATCCGCCGACGCCCGCTCTCGAATTGGCCAATTGTTGATAGAGGAAAATCGCGAAATCGCCCACGAGGACCTCGATGGCTGAACGCAAATCAGGGAAGTAGCGATAAAAGGTTCCGTGGGCGAGGTCGGCTGCGGCGACGACATCGGCAACGCGCAGGTCCGCCTGTTCGGCACCGTCAGACAATTGTCTGGCAATGCTCGCCAGCAGCCGCAGCCGGGTCCGTTGGATCTTCCGGATGCCTGGCGCATCTGCCGCTTTGAGAAGCGCCAGCATAAAGCTGAGTTGCACATTCTCTGCAGCTGGGCGCGGGATTTCCCTTGAATCAGTCATGGCTGTCATTTGCCCATATTGACTCATTTTGGGTGGTCCTGTAAATGAAAATGATATCAATATCATTATTAATGATTTGGAGAAGGTCGGAATGCTTTTGAAGAGGGCGGATTTTGCCGATCTCAAGGTCCTGGCAGCCCATCGCCAGCATTCGTGGGAGAAACAGCGTGAGTATGTAGCCGCGAACTCCCCATTGCATCGCCGCGCTTGGGCAGGTGCCAAGGTTCCCCTTCGATTGGAGGAATTTTCAGAATTTCCTTTGATTAACAAAGAGATGTTACGTGAAAGCCAGCAGGCTCACCCACCGTTTGGGGATTACTTGGCAGCACCTGCATCCAGGGTTTCCCGCATCCACCGAACCTCGGGTACGACCGGTACAGCAATGAATTTGGCCCTGTCGTTGAAAGACGCCCACGAAACGGCTGTTATTGGTGGGCGCGCGCAGGCGGCCGGCGGATTGGGGGCGGGCCACCGGGTGGTCCATTGTCTCAATTATCGTCTGTGGATGGGCGGGTTTACGGATCATACCACTTTAGAAGCAGCAGGTGCCACCGTCGTGCCATTTGGCGTGGGCGATACGCAATTATTGATCCGGACTATCCAAGAACTCAGTATCACAGCGATTTCCTGCACGCCTTCCTATCCGGCGGTACTGGAGCGGGTGATCGCTGAACATTTTCCCAACATCACACCGCGCGACCTTGGCCTCAAGCTCGGTCTGTTCGGTGGCGAAGCCGGGCTGGACAATCCGGAATTTCGCAATCGCCTCGAAAGAACCTGGGGCTTCAAGGTCCGCAATGCCAATTATGGTGTTAGCGATGTCTTCTGCAACTTCGCGGGCCAAAGTGAAATTGATAATGATTTGCATTTTATGGCGCTTGATGTTCTCCATCCGGAGCTTGTTGATCCCGCGAGTGGCAAAACCCTTCCTTGGAAAGACGGCGAACGTGGCGAGTTGGTGTTGACCCATGTCAGCCGCGAATGCCAGCCACTGGTCCGCTTTCGTAGCGGCGACATCATCGTCCTCACCGGAACCGAGCGTGCCGCATGTGGGCGTACCGCGCCACGCTTTCGCGTCGTGGGCCGCAGCGACGACATGATCGTCATACGCGGGATCAACGCTTTCCCTACACAAATTGCCGCCGTCCTCAATCAGCATGAAGCATTGTCGGGTGAGTATCGCATCGTTCTTGATGGGCCCGGACCCTATGATTTTCTCCCCGTCGAAGCGGAAACAGCAAATGGCAGCGCTCAGGCAGGTGGCGGACTTGGTGCGGCACTGGAAACGCAGATCAAGCGTGATATCGGGATAACCGCTAAAGTTACGCTATTGCCTTTCGGCACCTTGCCGAGGACCGAAGGCAAGACACGCCGCGTCATTAGAAAGGACAAACCATGACCCGAACTGTTCTCACGGAAGATCTGGGCGAGGGTGTCCGCGTTGTTTCGCTAAATCGGCCCCATCGCCTGAACGCCATCGTCCCCGATATGCTCGATCATCTGGTCGAAGCGGTCGATGCCGCAAACAGCGACAGCGCCATTCGGGCGATCGTGCTGACGGGGAACGGTCGCGCCTTCTGTTCCGGCGATGATCTGAAGGAGTTTGACACGCAGGCAACCGACGAGCCATCAACTACCGCCTATGTCGAGCGCATCCAAGATGTGACCCGTTCAATCGTTTTTGGTGCCAAGCCGGTCATCGGAGCCATTCGCGGCTGGGCCGTCGGTGGTGGGCTCGAGTGGGTCATTAATTGCGACTTTGCGATTGCCACAAAAGGAACCCGCTTCTTTTTTCCCGAAGTATCCTGGGGCCTATTTGTAACTGGCGGAGTCAGCGAAATTCTGCCACGCCTCGTGGGACTTCAGCGCGCGCGCGAGATGATTTTGCTTGGTGAAAAATTTGACGCAAAGCAGGCTCAATCCTGGGGACTAGTAAGAGATGTTGTCACTGATGAAGACTTGCTTCCCTCAGCTATTGCCCTTGCAAAGCGCTTGGCAGCACTTCCAGCCGGTCCGGTGAGGGACCTGCGGCGTATTTTTGCTGGCCAGGAAGGCACAGGGCTCGAAGCGGCAATGGCAGCCGAGACGAAAGCAACGGTGCGCGGCTTTCTCGATCCCGAAACGGCCAGGCGAGTAGGAGCATTCAGCTGATGACCACTCTTTCAACATTGATTGAGCACGAGAGTGTCTCGTTTCAAGCGCACGCGGCACATAACAAAGAGCTCGCCGAAGAACTGCGCCAGAAGGTGGCTATCGCCGGGCGGGGCGGGCCCGAGGCTTCACGCCAACGGCATGTAGCGCGGAGTAAGCTATTGCCGCGTGACCGAGTCATGCGCCTGCTTGATCCCGGTTCGCCATTCCTCGAAGTGGGCGCCCTTGCGGCAAATGGCATGTACAACGACGAGGCTCCGGGAGCGGGGCTAATCGCCGGAGTAGGCCGTGTGTCGGGCCGCGAGGTGATGATCGTCGCCAATGATGCCACGGTCAAAGGCGGGGCCTATTTCCCAATGACCGTGAAGAAGCATCTGCGCGCCCAGGAGATAGCCCTCCAGAACCGCTTGCCCTGCATCTATCTCGTTGACAGCGGCGGGGCAAACCTGCCGCACCAGGCCGAGATTTTTGCTGACCGGGAGCATTTCGGGCGCATTTTTTTCAATCAGGCAAACATGTCTGCCGAGGGCATTCCACAGATCGCCTGCGTGATGGGAAGCTGCACGGCGGGCGGGGCCTATGTCCCGGCAATGTCGGATGAAACAGTGATCGTGCGCAATCAGGGAACGATCTTTCTTGCCGGTCCTCCCCTGGTGAAGGCGGCCACCGGCGAAGTGATCACCGCCGAGGAGCTTGGCGGTGCCGAGACCCATGGCCGCCGCTCAGGCGTGGTCGACCATGTGACCGAGAACGATGAGCACGCCTTGGCTGTCGTCCGCGAGATCGTAGCAAGGCTCAACCGCGTGAAAACGATTGATATCGAAATCACCAGCCCGCGTCCCCCGAAGCTTGATCCGCAGGATCTCTATGGCCTGATACCCCAGGATGTCCGCACACCCTATGAGGTGCGCGAAGTGATTAGCCGCATTGTCGATGGATCCGAGATGCATGAATTCAAG
>CAZAMS010000283.1:0-7135 GCA_964486305.1 uncultured Aestuariivirga sp. | reverse complement strand
AGCACGGGCGAGACGGTGACGAGATAGAAAATCCCGCGGGCCCTGTGATATATCTGGCTCATCATGATTGCCGCCGCGAGGCCAACAGGCACGGAAATAACCACCACACCCAAACCAATGATGATGGAATTTTGCAAGCCTTCCATCATGGCGCGGTGATTCCACAGCTTCACAAACCAGTCCAAGGTAAACGTCTCAAACGGATAGGCTTGCGGATAGTTAGGCGTATTGAAAGCGGTGACACTCATGACCAGCAAGGGGCCAAAGAGATAGGCGAAGAACAGGAATATGTAGAAGCCGATCATTCCGCGCATGACAAGTTTGGAGTTCATCGGATGGTCTCTCCGAGCGAGACCTTGAACAGCCTGAGCATGGCCATGACAAAGGCGATACAGGCTGCCAGCAGGACAAAGGCATAAGCCGCACCGCGGGGCCAGTTAAAGGCCTGGAAGAAGAAATCATAGACGATCGAGGTAAACCACAGGGTGTTTGGTCCGCCAAGGAACTGCGGGGCAGCAAGGGCGCCTGCAGAAAGCATAAACACCATCGTGCAGCCGGAAGCGATGCCCGGCTTGGCATAGGGCATGACTACATCACGGTGGATCTTCCACCAGGGTGCGCCGAGGTCGCGCGCTGCCTCAATCTGGTTCTTGTCGAGGCTTTCAATGGCGTTGTAGAGCGGGAAAACCATGACCAGAAGATAGGCATAGGAGAGGCCGATATAGAGGCCCGCATCGGTGCCCAGAAAATCAATCGGCGTGTCGATGATGCCAATGCCCACAAGCGTTTGGTTGATCAGGCCCTTGGAGGCTAAAAGCAGACGCATTGAGAAAGCCCGCAAAATCTCGTTCACCCAATAGGGCACAATGAGCGCCAGCATGAGAAGCCGGACTTTCTGGATCGTGCCGGCCTGCGCCATGTAATAGGCCAGCGGGTAGCAAATGGCGAAATTCAGAAGGGTCACCAAAACCGAAGCCAAGATTGAAAGCAGAAACGCCATCATGTGATTGGTGTTCCAATCACCGCTTGAAGGCTCCACGAAGAATGACTTGTATTGCTGGAGCGTCAGAAAATCTTCCGGCCCGCCGCGCTTCAAAGGCGGCAGGCGTGGATGGAAACTTTCCTGCGCCATGTAGAGATAGGGCATCACCACGAGGAACAGCATCCAGAACGCCACAAGGCTTATGAACACGATACTGAGAACCGTGCCGTTGCGCTCGAAGAAACTCTTGTGGCTGGGGTCATGGCCCTGCTTTGCTTCCTGGCGCGCGAGCAGCCAGAAACCGGCAATCACTGCCAGCGGAAGCAGAAAGACAATGAACCTACTCACGGGCCATCTTCCCTTCCGGCAGAACCACTGCATAGCCGGGATCATAGTTCACGGCAGCCTTTGCCCCCTTCTCGGGGATTTCCGCACCGCCATGCCGGCCAACGGTCACCGACAGGTCTTTCTTGCCCGGGCCCTTCATGAAAATGTGGCTGACATTGCCTTCGAACGCGACATTCAGGACCTGTGAGGTAATGGTTGCGTCAGCAGCGCCTTTGCCAAGTGCGATGGATTCCGGGCGCACGAAGAGAATGGCCCGGTCACCCACTTTCAAGCCTTGCGGATTTCCTCCACGCAGCTGGCCGAAAGCGGTTTCAAGAACTGCGCCAGTCTTGCCGGTTTTTGTAACCTTGCCCGGCAAGGGGTTATTCTCGCCTACGAAGGAGGCAACGAACGGCGTTGCAGGCGAATCATAGATGGTTTTGCCATCGGCGATCTGCAGGATTTCACCATCGCTCATGACGGCCACGCGGTCCGACATGGTGAGTGCTTCGCCCTGGTCATGGGTGATGTAAATGAATGTGATGCCCACGCGCTTCTGGATTTCCCGCAGTTCATTGCGCATGTGCTGGCGCAGCTTCAGGTCGAGGGCTGAAAGCGGCTCATCAAGGAGCAGGACCTTGGGTTCCACCGCAAGGGCGCGGGCAATGGCCACCCGCTGCTTCTGGCCGCCTGACAGTTCGCTGACCAGTTTTTTTCCCTGGTCCGGCAAGGCGATGAGATCGAGAAGTTCGTCGGCCCGCTTCATTCTCGCGGTCTTCTCCACGCCACGCACGCGCAAGCCATAAGTAATATTGTCGGCCACGGTCATGAGCGGAAACAGGGCGAGGTTCTGGAAAATGAGCGCGGTGGGGCGCTTGTTGGGGCCTATGCCCGCCATATCCTCTCCACCAATGCGAACCCCGCCGGAAGAAGGATCAAGGAAGCCTGACACGGTTCTCAGTATGGTGGTCTTGCCGCAGCCAGAGGGCCCAAGAAACGAGAAGAACTCCCCACCCTTGATGTCCAGTGTGGCATCTTTCACCGCAGTGAAATTGCCAAATTTTACTGTTATATGGTCAAGTTCAACACCTGAACTCATCGTGCAAATATCCCCTGTCCCGTTCGGGCTTTTTTTCCGCTTATTTGTTGGCGCATGATCGGGCGGAAAACCGGAGTCCACTTTTCCTGATCATGCGCTGGCCACACATTGTACCGAACCGACCTGTCGATCAAGTAGCTCGAAGAGGACCGCTAAAAAAGACCAGCCCTGAATTGCTTCAGGGCTGGATCGTCAAGCTAATCGTCTTGCGTACTTATGCCGACCTGAGCTTGTCCGCATATTGTGTGCGCAGTTCGCCAAACCATGATGGCTCTGGCGGACGCTGCCACAAGTTCTTCAACGAATCACCAGGATAGGCTTCCTGGAAATTTTTCTTGGCCCCCGCAGACAAAAGCGCCTCGGCGCCGGTGACAACCGGGTTGTAGCCCGAGCCTTCGGCCACTGCGGCAGATGCTTCCGGTGTGTGCAGGTAGTTCAGGAACGCGTAGATTTGGTCCACGTTCTTGGCGGCTTTGATCAGTGCAATGCCGTCAAGCCAGGCAATGGCGCCCTCTTTCGGGGCCTGATAAGAAACAGGCTTGCCGTCCTTCTTGAGCGCAAGCACAGGACCATCCCAGGTCTGGCCAATCCACACGTCATTCTCAAGCAGGCCGGACTTGGTGTTGTCAGCTGAATCCCAGAACTGCTTGATCCATGGTTTGTGCTCAATGGCGAAGGGAAGGATCTGGTCGTAGATCTTCTTGAAGCTGTCTTCATCCTTGAAAGCGTCAAGCATGCGGTTGGTTGGCATTTTGCCATTGCCATCCATCCAGAGTCCGATGCCGAGAAGAAGCGAATGTGGACGGCCCTGGACATGGCCCTTCACGGCATCATCCCAGAGCGAGCCATAGCTCAGGGTCGCAGGATCGCCCTTCCAGAGGTCGGTGCGCCAGGAAATGGCTTCGCTGCCCCAGGTATGCGGCAGGTGATACAGGCCATCTTCCCATGTCCAAACGCTGGAAGAGCCTTCCAGCATTGATGGCAATAGGTTGCCCGTGTTGGTGAGCTTGTTCATGTCGAAGGGGGCGAGAACGCCCAGCTCCTTGAACTGTACAGCGCGGTCACGCGTTGGCTGGCAAAGATCAAAGCCTTCGCCGCCGGTGGCCTGGAGCTTGTTGATCTGCTCTTCATTCTGCGAGAATGGCGTCTGGTTAACTTTGATGCCCGTGGCTTTCTCGAAGTTCGGGAGTACTGGATCAGGAAATTCATCCGACCACATGAGCAGATTGAGTTCGCCCGATGACGAAAATGCGTTTTTCACATAAAGCGGGCTGGCAAAACCCACCGCACCCAAGGCAGCGCTGGCCTTGAGCAGCGAGCGGCGGGAGATCATTGCCGCACGGAGAGTTTCTTGAGTGGAATTAAGTGTTTTCATACTGACTGTCCTCTGACTTGCGGGGCGGAATACCCCGCATTGTTTCCTCAAAATGCCACGTCCGGTTTTCCCGGCCTCTGTTGTCATTTCAGGATAGTATGACAATGACGTGACATTCTTGCAATGGGCATATGGCGCTGGAACTATGGCCGTAAAGCGGCTGGTCCCATGGAATACGGCCGTGCCACTGTCGCTTTCACGCCTGAGTTGTTGTAGGGGTTAGCCCCATGCGCGTGAGTTTTGATCAAATTGTAAATACCGCTGAACGGATCATGCCGGGGCAAAAAGCGGCGGCAAAAAATTGCGCCTGGCTGGAGGCCTGCGGCTATCCCGGCATTAAACTGTTGCTGGAAGCCCGGGCCGATGAGCGGCGCTCGTTAACCTTTGTGGCCGATGCCATGGGGCTGGATTTGCAGAATGTGTCCTGCGTGTTTCTGGGACCGGCCATAGGCGATCATGTTGCAGCCCATGGCCGGGTTTTCCTGCGCAATGTGCGCCATGGGCTTTATCTGCTGCCGCTTTCAGTTGAGGCAAATTTCGGCATTGGTTGTCCGGTTGATCCGGCCTTTGCGCTGGGTGGCGAGCGCAGCAAGAATCCCTATACTGAAAAACTGGACACTGCGGCGCGCGACGGTGTGGCCGTGGATGATGACGTGTGGCACGCACTGGAGTTGATATAGATGGCCGGACCGTTATCAAATATTCGTGTTCTTGATCTTACCCGCGTTCTGGCGGGGCCCTGGGCCACCCAAATGCTGGCGGATTTTGGCGCGGAAGTGATCAAGATTGAAAAACCCGGCGACGGTGACGACACGCGGGGTTGGGGGCCGCCGTTCCTCAAGAATGCCGATGGCTCACGCGGTGATGCCGCTTATTTTCTCTCCACCAACCGCGGCAAGACCTCCGTATGCATTGATATGGCAAAGCCTGAGGGCCAGAAACTCATTCGCGCGCTGGCGGCCAAATCCGATGTGGTGATTGAAAATTTCAAGGTCGGTGGCCTGAAAAAATATGGTCTGGATTATGAAAGCATTAAAGGCGTCAATCCAAAACTCATCTACTGCTCCATCACCGGCTTTGGCCAGGACGGCCCCTACGCCCAGCGGGCCGGATATGATTTTATGATCCAGGGCATGGCGGGTATCATGTCGATCACGGGTGAACCCGATGGCCAACCGATGAAGGTTGGCGTTGCCTTTGCCGATATTTTCACGGGCCTCCACGCGGTGATTGGCATCACATCTGCCCTCTTCCACCGGGAACGCACGGGCGAAGGGCAATTTCTCGATCTGGCGCTGCTTGATTCCCAGGTTGCCGTGCTGGCCAACCAAGCCCTGAATTACCTTGTTGGCGGCAATGCGCCGGGCAGGCTTGGCAATGCCCATCCTAATATCGTGCCCTACCAGACTTTTGAAACCGCCGATGGCCATATCATCATCGCGGTGGGAACGGACCGGCAGTTCAAGGAATATTGTGCGATCATTGGCGTGGCCGAACTTGCCAACGACGAGCGTTTTAAAACCAATCGCGGACGGGTGGAGAATCGGGGGGCGTTGATCCTCCTGCTCACCGGTCCGATGAAAGTGCGAACCACATCGCAATGGGTAGCGGCCTTCGAGGCGGCGGCTGTCCCATGCGGACCCATCAATACCATCGACCAGATGTTTGCCGACCCCCAGGTTCTGTCGCGGGGCCTGCAAATCGGCCTCACCCGCGACGATGGTGTCCAGGTGCCGGGCGTGGCGAACCCCATACAGTTCTCGCAAACCCCCGTGGAATACGAAAAAGCCCCGCCGAAGCTGGGGGATGGGACCTTGTCCGTATTGGCTCAAGTACTCGGGTTATCGGATTTGGAGATCGCTGCCCTAAGAAATTCGGGAGCTATTGGCTAGGCGTCGTTTTTGGGCTATTCGCCGCTTTTGAACCGGGGCATAAGGCTTCCCACCATGCCCAATCTCATCATCACCTACTGGCGCGACATTCCCTCCCAAGTGGCGGTCAAATCCGGCCGAAGGGAAGAAAAGCGCATGCTCGACAACCGCTTCATGGAGGCAATCGACATGGCCGCCATGCGGGGCGGTTCCACCGATACGGACGCCTATCTCGCCGACTGGCGGCGGGCCGATCCCATTCCTGTGGGTGACGATCTCGTTTCCGAGGTGGAAAAAGCAAAATCTGATATAGAAGCGGCCTACGACAAGGAACGGCTCAAAACCCTTATTGCCAATGGAGGCAAACTCTCGTCATGACCCACACTCTCGTTGCATCCGCCACGCGCCAGCACATCATTGGCTTTGATCGCCCGTTCACGGTGATCGGCGAGCGCATCAATCCCACGGGCCGCAAGAAGTTGGCGGCCGAGATGCAGGCTGGCAATTTTGAAACCGTGATCAAGGACGCTTTGGCCCAGGTGGCCGCTGGCGCGCATATTCTCGACATCAACGCAGGTGTGACTGCAGTGAACCCCAATGAGACCGAACCACCGCTGATGAAACAGACGCTAGAGATCGTGCAGTCGCTGGTTGATCTGCCGCTGTGCATCGATTCATCGGTGACCTCGGCTCTGAAGATGGGCCTTGAAACCGCCAAGGGCCGGCCTCTGGTGAACTCGGTGACCGGCGAAGAAGAAAAACTTGAAGCCATTCTGCCGCTCATCGCCAAATACAATGTGCCCGTCGTTGCCATCTCAAATGATGAGACTGGCATTTCGGAAGACCCGGATGTGCGCTTTGCGGTAGCCAAGAAGATTGTCGAACGGGCCGCCGACTTCGGCATCAAGCCGCACGACATTGTGGTTGATCCCCTCGTCATGCCGATTGGCGCCATGGGTACGGCGGGCCAACAGGTATTCCGCCTGGTGCGGCGCCTGCGCGAAGAATTGAAAGTGAACACCACCTGCGGCGCGTCTAACGTGTCCTTCGGCATGCCGAACCGCCGGTCGCTCACCGGCTATTTCCTCGCCATGGCCGCAAGCCACGGCATGACGTCGGCCATCATGAACCCTTTGCATGATGAAGACATGCACGCAATTTACGGCGCCAATGTTTTGAACGGCACGGACAAGCACTGCAAGTTCTGGACGAACAAGTTCCGCGAGATGACGGCGGCTCCGTCGAAGGCTGCACAGGCTGCTGGCGAGATTTCATCGAACGAGGATATCGAGGCGCGGAGAGCAGCACGGGAAGCCCGTCGTCGGAGATAGTTTATTAACCCTCATGCTGAGGTGCGAGCGCAGCGAGCCTCGAAGCATGGCCACGGGTTTCGCTGCATGCTAAGGCCCTTCGAGGCCCACGCGTTCCGCGCGGGCACCTCAGGGTGAGGAAGTTTGAATGAACGACAAGACCGACGCCCT
>CAZAMS010000282.1:0-4520 GCA_964486305.1 uncultured Aestuariivirga sp. | reverse complement strand
CGAAAGAATATTGGTGTTGAAGCCCGCCGGAATGCTGATGCCATAGGAGCCATAGCCGTAAAGCCAAAGTGGTGCCGTGCCATCAAGCGCCGTGGACTTTTTGTAAAGCAGCGTAACCGGAATGAGCTCGCCATCATGGGCGTTGGCCTGCACCCGCCGCGTCACATAGTCGGAAGGCTCGTGTCCGCTCGGCACCTCCTGCGTCTTGCGTAAGGTTCGTGAGCGGTCCCGCATGTTGTAATCGTAAACCTGCGAAGGTGTTGTCATCGAGGAATAGGTGAAGCGCAGAATATCCGTGTCGTATTCCCGCATCTCGCCAAAGCCCAGGGAGTAGGCTTCCTCATCAAAGGCAATGCTATGCTCTTCACCCGTTTTCATGTCACGCACCACAATACGCGGCAGCGCATTCTCGCGCTCCATGCGGATGAGCCAGTTCTTGAGGACGATGGTGCCGACAATCAAACAGCCTTCCCGGTGCGGAATCAGGTCAGTCCAGTTTTCCGGGCCGGGATCAGCCACAGGGGTTGTCACGATCTTGTAGTCTTCAGCACCCTGCGCATTGGTCTTGATGATGAACTGATCATTCCAGTGCTCAATGTCATATTCCAGCCCCGCCTTGCGCGCCGCTATGAGTTTCGGCGCATCAAGCGGTCGCGCCGCATCGATGATCCAATTTTCACTCGTGTCGTGATCGTGGCTGCTGATCACAATAAAGCGTTCCGAATTGGATTTGCCAACGCCTGAAAACAGTCCCGTATCTTTTTCCTCGTAGACCAGACGGTCGCTCGCCTGCGCTTGTCCAAGAATATGATGATAGGTTTTCAACGGGCGGTGGTTTTCATCCTGCACCGTGTAGAAATAACTCTTCCCGTCGGCAGCCCAGGTCGCCTCGCCTGCGGTGTTTTGCAGAACTTCCGCCTGGTCAACTCCGTTTGCTAAATCACGCACCCGCAATTCATAGAATTCCGATCCCTTGTTGTCATAGGACCACGCTGCCAGTGAATGATCCGGTGAAATTGCAATGCCGCCGAAGCGAAAATACTCCGAGCCTTTGCTCAGTTCATTCCCGTCCAGCAAAAGCTGTTCCGGCCCCGTCATGTCGCGCAGCTTGCGGGCAAAGCGCGGCTGCTGCCCGCCCGTGATGTAGGATGAATAATAGGAATAGGCCCCATCGGGTGCGGGAACCGAAGAGTCATCCTCCTTGATGCGCCCCTTCATCTCGGCAAACAGCGCGTCTTGCAGGCCCGCCGTGTTTGCCATGACTGCTTCATGATAGGCATTCTCGCCTTCCAGCAGGGCACGAATATCCTGCGGCAGAAGCGAGGGATCATGCATCACCTCCTGCCAGTTCGCAGCCTTCAGCCAATGATAGTCATCGCGCTTCTCATAGCCATGCCAGTTTTCAATACGGGGGCGCTTCTCCGCTACAGGCGGCTTCACATTCACAATGTTCATTCTTTATGCCTCGCTAGATCACGGGCACTTTAGGTCCAGTCGACCTAAAGTGACAAACGTGATCGTCGGATCAATTCTGGCGCGTGATCGGGCGGTTAACCGGTGCCCACTTAACCTGATCACGCGCTAGGGTTGAATTTGAGCGCAACACCATTCATGCAATAGCGCAGGCCCGTAGGATTTGGCCCATCGGGAAACACATGGCCCAAATGCCCGTCACATTTCGCACAGCGCACCTCAGTGCGCGTTGAAAACCACGACTTGTCGACGTGTTCGCTCACCGCATCAGGCGAGGTCGGGGCAGAATAGCTGGGCCAGCCCGTTCCGGAATCGAATTTGGTCTTTGAAGGAAATAAATCCGCGCCACAACCAGCGCATTTATACATGCCGGAGGATTTTTCCGCATTCAGCGGATTGGAAAAGGCCCGTTCCGTACCATGTTCGCGCAAAACCTTGTATTGCTCAGGTGTCAATTCCGCCCGCCATTGGGCATCGGTCTTGGTTGTTTTGTCTGCCATGATGAACCTTATTTTGATTTTAGGATTTGTGAAACCAATGTGGTGTGCGGCACTGATCAAGGGAAGTCACAACTCCGCGATAATTTAACCCGCCCTTAACCATAAAGCCATGGAAACACGGCCGCCTCTGGTGGTCTTTGCCGCAATTAAGCAAGTTTACAAACGTCTGAGTCATTGTTCAGGAGACGGGATAGGGAGCAATTGAGGTATTATGGGTGAAACAGCCGCCTGGCATAGCGATAAAAAAATCGCGCCCGGGTTGCATATGAACCGTCAGGAGTCAGAGCAGATGAGTGCTTTGGACGATGTCGGTAGGGGAAAACCCCCTCACCGCCGAATAACGGCGGATTCCTTTCGTTTGCTTACCGCCAGACTTAAGAAAAGGCCAACTGCCTTCGCCCAAATTGAGCCCCTGCTAGAACCCATTGTCTCCGCCCCTGTTGAAATTCTTGAGGAAACCGTCATTTCAGCCCGTCTTGAAGAGGCTGAGTCCGAAGAAGAATTTTCTTCTCTTGATCCTGTGCTTAAGACGCCCGAGGTCCTCGAGATCCTTGAGAAAAAGCCGTGGGCGTGGCTTACCCCCACTGATCCCGTAGAAGCCCCGGCCTTTGATCCTCTGCCTGATGAATTCGAAACTCCAGTGCAGGCCACTGAAGATTCGGAACCGCTCCCGGAACGCGAGCCGTGGGCAGAAATTCCCTTTGAAGAGCTTTTTGCTGCTCCCGCACCAATTCAGCCTGAACCCGAAACTGCCTCGCCCGAACCGGAATTGATTTCGGTTGAGCCCGAAACAGCTTCTCCTGAACCGGAAATAGCTGCGACCGAATCTGCATCAGTTTTGCTTGAGCCGGAAGCGGCCAATCCTGAACCAGAAATAGTTGCTCCCGAACCCGTGGCGGTTTCGCCCGAGCCGGAAGCAACCAACCCTGAACCGGAGATAGTTGCGCCCGAACCTTTGGCAGTTTCACCTCCAGTTGATACTGAAAAGACCAAAACTGCGGCTGAAAAGCCAACGCTTCGCCGGAGATCGCAGGTTCCGAATGGAAAGTTGGGCGATGACCATTTGCCGACATCAGGTGTCGAGGTTCCGGGCATTGGCGAAATTGCCAGATCCATTTACATGACGCCAACCTCTGCCGACCGGACCGCCTTCCTGGCAGAAGTTGCCGCAATGGCGGCAGCCGAAGCCACCTGGGAAAAGACAAAAGCCAATCTTGCATCAGTTATTGCTGAACAGGCAGCCCCGGCAAAACCCCAGGTGCGGCGTCTCAAACCTGCTGATGATCCTTTCGCCAAACTCGACCTTGATGAGCCCACGGGCGATGCAGCCGCCGAACAGCCTGATGAAGATGCCGGTGAACTGGCCCGTTCGCTTCTCGACATGATGCTGTCAAACCCGAGCGCCGGCCAGCCCCAGGAGCGGGCGCTTGCCGCCGATGCCCTGTTGAAACTGGTTCCACGCATTCCATTGCGCTCACTGGTCACGATTGTTGACCGGCTCTCGATCATGGAATCGCCGCCCCATCTCCTGGTCTCAAAACTCATCCATGATCCGCGCATTGAGGTTGCAGGCCCGCTTCTGGAACTCTGCAATCACATCAGCGATCAGGTTCTGGGCAAGGTCATTGCCACGGGGCAGGTCAGCCTGCTGCGCCTGATTGCGCGCCGGCGCCACATCTCGGCGGCGCTGAGCGACCAGCTCATTGAATTTGATGATCCGTCGGTCATTCTCACCCTGGTCAGGAATAGTGGTGCGGCCTTCTCCCACCAGGCATTCCCCCACCTTGCTGACCATGCCCAGCGCCATCACGCCGTTCTGGCGCCATTCGCAACCCGTCCCGATCTGCCGGCCCCCATTGCCTTTGAGCTCTTCTGGTTTGTTCCCGCTGAACTCAGGCGTTATCTCCTGTCGCGCTTCCTGACGGATTCCGAAACCCTGACCAAGATCCTGAAAATCACCCACGCCATGGGTGGCGGTGAGCAGGGCATGGAAACCAAGTTCCCCGACCGTGAACAGATTGAAGCCTTTATTGAGTTCCTGAGTGCCGGAAATCTTTCAGAGGCCACCAATCTCCTGGCTGAAATTGCCGCCATTCAACCGGACAATGCGGCGCGGATTATTTCCGATGCCATGGGCGAGCCCCTGTCGATTGCCATGAAGGCCATTGGCACCAACCGCGCCCGTTTTGGTGAAATCATTGAAATCCTGAAGAATTCCGATTTCGGCATCATCGCCGCAGAGCGCAATACTGCTGAACTGCAAAATATTTTCGATTCCATGTCGTTCAACAAAGCCCGTGTGCTTCTCACCTATTGGGACTGGGCCGTCCTCAAATCCGGCCCCTACGCCCCAGCAAACTGAAGCGGATTGCGTAGACAAACTCTATCCAAAGTATAGTTTGGCAGTCTCAGAGTCTGTCCGAAGAGATTACACGGGATTGCATAACTTTCTGAGCATGAGCCTGATCGAGGCGAGGTGGATGAAGGAGAGGCCTTTGCGGTTGAGGCATTCCCAGTCTTTGGCCAGCCTCCGGCAGCGGTTGAGCC
>CAZAMS010000281.1:0-4336 GCA_964486305.1 uncultured Aestuariivirga sp. | reverse complement strand
AAAAACCAGTGGCAACCGTTTTCGATATAGCGCTGCAACTGGTCCGGGTTGGGTGCACCCCTGCCTTTGGCCTTGCCGTCCTTGCCGCGAAATCCGGCAAGCGGGCCAAGGCCCGGCGCGCGTTCATGGTTCACCATGTAATCGGGATAGCCGCCGGGGTAACGCGCCGTGCCATCGGGCCGCGTCATGCCGGGAAGGCCAAGCCTTGCGCCGAGGTCCAGCAATACGGTTTGAAACGCCCGCACGTCGCGTTCCGGTTCAACCACCGGCTGGCGAATGGAATCGGCGGGGCCGTCGGCTTCCGAAATCGGCCGGTCCAGCATTGAGATGCAATCCCAACGCTCAAGATAGGTTGTGTCCGGTAAAATGAGATCGGCGTAGCGCACCATCTCGGAGTCATAGGCATCGGAATAAATAATGCGGGGGATTACGTACTCGCCACCGTCGCGTTTTGCGGTCAATGCCTTCAACGTGTCTGGCACATTCATGGCCGAATTCCAGCTCATGTTGGCCATGTACATGAAGAGCAGATCAATGCCGTAGGGATCACCCTTGGCCGCATTGTTGATGACCATGTGCATGAGGCCATGGGCGGCAAGCGGTGCATCCCAGGAATAGGCCTTGTCTATGCGCAAAGGTTTGCCTTCTACATCCACCAGTAAATCATCGGGGCTGACGACAAAGCCCAGCGGTGGGCCGGGCATGGGCGTATTGGGCCGCACCTGCCCCAGCTTGCCCGCCGGCCTGATCGGTGGCGGGATCGGCTTTGGAAAGGGCGGCTTGTAGCGGAAGCCTCCTGGCACATCGATGGTGCCCAGAATGATTTGGAGAATGTGTAGGATGCGACAGGTTTGAAAACCGTTTGCATGGGCGGAAATTCCGCGCATGGCATGCATGGAGAGGGGGCGCCCCACCATCTTCTCGTGCCTGCGGCCGGTATAATCCGTCCACGGAACATCAAGTTCGATCTGCTGTTCGAAAGCCACATCAGCAATTTCGGCAGCAATGCGCCGGATTGTGCTGGCCGGAATTGCGCAGCGCTCGGCCACTGCATCCGGCGCGTACTCAGCGGACAGGAAGCGTTCGGCGATCAGCGTGAAACTGGTCACAACCTTGCGGCCATCGGGCAAGACAAAGCGCCCCATGAGCTTCGGCGAGGCATCGCTTGACGTGGAGGCCATGGGCGAACTGGTGTGGGCATCCCAGACCTGGGCAGCGCCAGACACTTCGCGGGCAAAGAGACCGTCGTCTGCGCCACCCGGATTTTCAATCACCAGCCAGGGCGCATTGGTAAAACGCTGCAGATATTCGCCATCGATTTTTTGGGCGCCCAGCAATTCATGGATGAGGGCGCCGACAAACAAACCATCGGTGCCGGGCTTAAGCCCCACCCACTCGTCGGCGATGGCTGAGTAACCCGTCTTCACCGGATTGATGGATACGAATTTTGCGCCCCTGGCTTTCAATTTGCCAAGACCGGTCTTGATCGGATTGGAAGCATGGTCCTCCGCCACGCCGAATAGCAGAAAGTATTTGGTATGCTTCCAGTCGGGCTCGCCGAACTCCCAGAAGGAACCGCCGAAGGTATAGAGGCCGGCGGCGGCCATATTCACCGAGCAAAAGCCGCCATGGGCCGCATAGTTGGGGGTGCCAAACTGCGTGGCCCACCAGCCAGTCAGGCCCTGGGATTGATCGCGGCCAGTGAAGAAGGCGAGCTTCCTGGGGTCCCTGTTGCGGATTTCCGAGAGCCACAGGGTGGCGGTGCGGAGCGCTTCTTCCCACTCGACCTCGCGGAATTCGCCAGCTCCGCGTTCGCCCACCCGCATCAGGGGTTTTGACAGGCGCGCGGGAGAGTAATGCTGCTTGATTCCCGAAGCGCCCTTGCCGCAGATCACCCCCTTGTTCACGGGATGATCGCGGTTACCTTCGATATATTTGACCGTGCCATCCTTGAGATAGACTTTGATGCCGCAGCGGCAGGCGCACATGTAACATGTTGTTGTTTTGATGTTATCCCAGGTTCTTGGCGATGTATCGAGGAAGGGTTCGGTCATTGCGTTCCATGATGCGACGATTCCAACCTACAATAGGGCGCGGGTTGGTACTATGATAGGTCCAGACGGTTTATTCCAAGGGACCAAATCATTTGCGCGACTGGCTCGTCCATATCAAGCGTTCAGAAAACTCAAGCCTGCAGATGCAAATCCGCGAGGCGCTGGTCTCGGCCATTCTTGACCAGCAACTGGCGCGCGAGGAGCCCATTCCCTCCACCCGGAAAATGGCAAAGTCGCTCAGCGTTTCGCGTAACACGGTGGTTCTGGCCTATCAGGGATTGCTTGATGACGGCTTCCTCGTGGCCAAGGAGCGCTCCGGTTACTACGTGGCTGAAAAAGCGGGGGTTGATACGGCCCTGCCGAAACGGACCCCAGCGGCAAGGCTTAATGGCAGCAGTGATACAATTGACTGGGCCAGCCGTTTCAAGAAAAATCCCGGTTCGCAGGAAAACATTTCAAAACCGCTGAACTGGCAGAGCTACACCTATCCCTTCATCTATGGGCAGGTTGATCACACGCTGTTTCCCGTGGCCGAATGGCGCGATTGCACGCGGCAGGCGCTCGGCAAGAAATGGCTCGGCACCTGGACCAATGACACCTGGGCCCATGACGACCCCATGCTGGTTGAACACATCCGCCGCCGCATCCTGCCGCGCCGGGGCATCATGGCCACTGACGATGAAATTCTCATCACCTTGGGGGCGCAGAATGCACTTTATCTCCTCACCAGTCTTCTGGTCGATGAGACAACGCGGGTTGCCATGGAAGAGCCGGGCTATCCCGATATTCGCAATATTTTCCAGCTGAAAACAAAGCACGTGGCGCTGGTGCCGGTTGATGAGCGCGGACTCACGCTGAATGCCGACCTGAACAACGCGCAAATTGTTTTCACCACGCCCAGCCACCAGTTTCCGACCACGGCCACTATGCCCATCGAACGGCGCATGGCGCTGTTGAAACTTGCTGCGGCGCGGGACTTCATCATCATCGAGGATGATTATGAGTTCGAAACAAACTACGTGAATGAGCCCTGCCCGGCTTTGAAGTCGCTCGATGACAAGGGTCATGTTGTTTATGTGGGCTCGCTTTCAAAATCACTGTTCCCGGGCCTGCGGCTTGGCTTCATGGTGGGGCCGAAGAAATTGATTTCGGAGGCCCGCGCCCTGCGCCGCCTGATGGTGCGCCATGCCCCCAATAACAATCAGCGCACTGCTGCCTTGTTTCTGTCGCTTGGCCACCATGATACGCTGATCCGCCGTCTGCACCGGGCCTACCGTACGCGCTGGGAAATCATGGGCGCGGCGCTGGAACAGTACTTCCCCGCCTCTACGCGGCTGCCAAGTTTTGGTGGCACGAGTTTCTGGGTAAAGGGTCCAGCCGAGCTTGACAGTGAAGTGCTGGCGAAGGCTGCCGCTGCGAAGAGCATCCTCATTGAACCGGGGCGCATCAATTTCGGCAGGAAAAATCCGCCACGGAATTACTTCCGTCTGGCCTTCTCCTCCATCGACGAAAAGAAAATTGCGCAAGGCGTGAAGCTGCTGGCCGAAACGATTAATGATGCCCGCTGACAGTTTCGCCGATAACAAGGCACGGGCCGCCGCTTTTGCGCTGCTCGCTGTAGGACTGGCAGCAACTCAGGACGCAGTAGTCAAGGGCATGTCAGGCACTTACCCCGTCTATGAGACGATGATTATCCGCGCTTTCGCGGCATTGCCGATCCTGGGAGTCTGGATGGCACTTGGTCTGGGCTTGCGGGCACTCATGACCCCACTGTGGCCCCGCATTCTGCTGCGGGCGCTGATCCTGTGCTCCGCCTACCTCGCGCTCATACTTTCAATCGCGGCGATGCCCATGGCCAACACTATCGCCATCTATTTTACCATGCCGTTTTTCGTGGCGGGGCTTGCGGGGCCGTTCTTTGGGGAAAGGGTTCCACTTTACCGGTGGATTGCCATCACCTCGGGCTTTGCCGGTGTCATCGTCATGGTGCGGCCGGGGTTGCAGGCTTTCGAGCCAGCATCCCTGCTTGCCCTTTACTCGGCCTTTGGTTACGCCATCGGGCAAATGATGGGCCGCAGACTGGCGCAACAGGTTCCGCCGCTGGTCATCGCCAACTGGCAAAACGCCATCTATTTCATCTGTTCGGTGCTTGTAGGCTTTATTGTGCAGGCAACAGGCTTCGCCGGGGAAGGCCACAAGAGTCTCGCCTTTCTTACGAGGCCCTGGGTTTCACCCACACTGTCGGATTTTCTGATCCTGAGCTTTCTGGGTGTGCTTGCCGC
>CAZAMS010000280.1:0-7861 GCA_964486305.1 uncultured Aestuariivirga sp. | reverse complement strand
TGAGATGAGCGGGCTTGGCTATGATGCCCCTGCTCCCTTTGCGAATGGTAAAACCCTGGGTGAAGCGCTGCTTGTACCAACGCGGATTTATGTGAAGTCACTGTTGAAAGTGTTTCGAAAAAACAAATCCATCAAGGCGCTGGCCCATATTACGGGCGGCGGGTTTCTTGAAAACATCCCCCGTGTTTTGCCCAAGGGATGTGTGGCCGAAATCAATTTGAATAAGGTGCCTTTCTTGCCTGTCTTCGGCTGGCTGCGGGACATTGGTGGAACTCCCGAACGCGAGATGCTCCGCACTTTCAACTGCGGCATCGGCATGATCGTCGTGGTGAAGGCGAAGGATGCCGAGGCCGTTACCGCTGCGCTCAAAAAATCTGGCGAAGAAGTTGTGACGCTTGGCACTTTGCGAAAACGTAAAGGCAAGGAAGCGCAAGTCTCGACATCGGGAAGCCTGAAAGTCCAATGAAGCGAAAGCGCGTTGGAGTTCTGATCTCGGGCCGCGGTTCCAACATGGCGGCCCTTGTTGAAGCTGCGCGTGATCCGGCTTACCCCGCTGAGATCGTATGTGTGGTGTCGAACAGGCCAGACGTGGCAGGGCTTGAGTTCGCCCGAAGTCAGAACATTACAACCCATGTCATTGATCACAAGCGTTATTCCACCCGCGAAAGTTTTGACACGGCGCTCAATGACTATTTGCAATCACAAAATCTGGATTTGATCGCCTGCGCCGGTTTCATGCGCATCATGACATCTGTGCTGCTGGAGCCCTGGGCAGGGAAAATGATCAATATCCACCCTTCCCTCTTGCCGCTCTACAAGGGGACACATACCCACGCGCGGGCGCTGGCTGATGGCGCAAAGGTCCATGGCTGCTCGGTTCATTACGTGACCGCGGAGCTGGACGGCGGGCCTGTCATTGCGCGGGCGGAAGTTCCGGTTCTGCAGGGTGATACGCCTGAGGCATTATCTGCACGCGTACTGGTGGAGGAACACAAGCTTTACCCCAAAGCGCTGGCGATTGTTGCGAAGAAATTATAATTTCTCATCATGACCGCGCTTGACGCGGTCATCTTCTTTCAGCGTGGCGATACCCGCGTCAAGCGCGGGTATGATGAAATTAGGGTGGGATGGTGTTCTTACATAAACACATCCACTTGTGGTTGGCCGGTTTCCTTGCGCACTTCTTCCTGCCATTTCTTCAAGAGAACCTTGCGCCGTTCCGGATACTTGTCCTTCAATACTTCCATGGTCAGCATGCGGTCAGTGCGGAAGGAGCGGAACGCGGTGCGCAGTTCGCACCAGCCGATGATCAGGCGCTGGGCATCGAAGTAGGAAATGGCAATGGGCCAGATGGTGCGGGTGGTTTCATTGCCCTCTTCGCTACGGTAACCAATTGTCGCCTTCCTGCCATCCCTGATGGCAGCGCGGAACTGGGCCACATCAATACGGTCAGGCGTGAGATGCATGCGGGGTGGAACTAAAAGCCCCGCGTCAAACAGGAAGGGGCGCAGTTTTTCGGGCAGTACGGTGCCAATTTTAGCCACCGTATCTTGAGCGGCGCGGGCCAGGTCCTTGTCACCACGCCGTGCCACCCAGCGCAGACCTAGCATGACCGCTTCCAGTTCATCAGTGGTAAACATCAGGGGCGGCAGGTCATAGCCCTCGCCCAGCACGTAACCCACCCCCGCTTCGCCACGAATGGGAACGCCCTCAATGGTCAAGGTGGAAATGTCACGGTAAACCGTGCGGAGCGAGACTTCCAGCTCACGCGCCATCACGTCACCCGTCACCGGCCTGCGATGGCGGCGCAAGATCTGGATCATCTGCAAAAGTCGGTCGGCTCTGCGCATGTCTTTACCTACTGTAACACTGCTGACAACATGCTGTCAGTAGTGTGGCAGTAGATGGGCTATTTAAAGGGAATAGATCATGGGAGCACTCATTCATGGCAAAACCTGATTTCAGCACCTATCCGAAGCCTGTCAGGCAAAAACTCCTTGCCCTGCGCCAGATGATATTCGATGTGGCGAAAAAAACTCCGGGGGTTGGCAAGCTGGAAGAAGCCTTGCGCTGGGGGCAGCCCAGCTATCTGACGCTGGAAACGGGCAGCGGCAGCACCATCCGGATCGATCACATCAGAAATGAGCCCCGGAAATACGCCATGTATTTCATTTGCACGTCAGGCCTGATTGAGGACTTCAAGGAACTCTACAAGGACGAGCTGAAATTTGTGGGCAACAGGAGCATTGTGTTTAGCGTAGGGGATAGGCTACCAGAGGCAGCCCTGCGCCATTGTGTTTCCCTGGCGCTCACCTATCACTTACGCAAGAAGCAAAGAGTCCCGAAAAAATGACCAAGCCCCTGCCCATCATCATCGATACGGACCCCGGCCAGGACGATGCCGTTGCCATACTTCTGGCGCTGGCTTCGCCGGAGTTCGAGGTTCTGGGTATTACGGCGGTGGCAGGAAACGTGCCGTTGGCATTGACCGAAATCAACGCGCGGAAGATTTGCGAATTGGCGGGCAGACCCGAGATAAAGGTTTTTGCTGGTGCGGTGCGGCCGTTGTTGCGTCCACTGGTGACCGCAGAGTATGTGCACGGGCAAACGGGACTTGATGGCCCTGTCTGGCCCGAACCGAAAATGCCTTTGCAAAAACAAAATGCGGTTGATTTTATCATCGAAACCTTGATGGCCCGCGAAGCCGGAACCGTGACGCTTTGCGTGCTTGGCCCCATGACCAATATCGCGCTCGCCCTTATCCGCGAGCCCAAGATTGCCTCGCGCATCGGGCGCATTGTGGCCATGGGAGGCGGTTTCTTTGAGGGCGGAAATGTTACGCCTGCGGCGGAATTCAATATCTATGTGGACCCACACGCAGCGCGCGTCGTGTTTGAGGCCGACATTCCGATGACGCTCATCCCGCTGGATTGCACGCATCAGGCTCTGTCCAGCGCAGCCCGCATCGAGAAATTCCGCGCGATAAAAAACAAGTCCGGACCTGCCATCGCGGCGATGCTCAGCTTCTCGGAACGTTTTGATGAACAGAAATATGGTACTGATGGCGGGCCGCTGCATGACCCGTGCGTCATAGCCTGGCTATTGAAGCCTGAACTTTTTCAAAGCCGCGACGTGAATGTCGGAATCGAATGTGAATCGGAACTCACCATGGGTATGACAGTGGTTGATTGGTGGGGGGTCACAAATAAAAAGCAAAATGCCACGGTGTGCCGCTCGATGAATGCGCAAGGGTTTTTTGATCTGCTCACGGAACGTATTGCGAAATTGGCATAGAACTCCACTAACCGGATATTTTTTTCCGGAGCTATGAGTGAATTTCTGACTTACTCTTAATTCGTCATTCCGGCGAAAGCCGGAATCTGGTGGCATTTGAGGTGAGCCTATCGAGTTCCCACATCCGATGTAAATTGACAAAGATTCCGGCTTTCGCCGGAATGACCATGCTAGTTGATAAGTCTTTAGCCCACCAGGACTGCAACCGGTGCCAGTGTTGCAAGGACGAGGCAGGCGGCCATCAGCAGGAGCCAGACTTGCGGGTTTTTCGTGTGAAAATCCATCATAGGGGGCACCGTGGAATGATTCTGGCCTTCAAGAAAATGATTCTTTTCAAGCACTTGGACGGACTCGAAAGGGTTAATCATTGGTTAATCGCCGGGGTGGAGGACGGGGTTTGTGGAGCCCTCATCCGCAGACGCAAAAGCTTGATGGAAATCTGCCGATTTGTGGTTGCAGCGTGGGTTTGCGTGGTGTTTTCCTTGGCATCGCCCGCAAAGGATGAGGCCGAAGCCGCGGCCAGCAGAAGTGCTGCGAGGGAAAGGGTAATCGAGGTTTTCATGTCTGTTCCGTCGTGTAAGGCGTTTAACTAGGCCTCACATTACGACTTCCCGACTGAGCCTGCGCTGAACCCGCCGTTCATCCCCGATTCATCGCGCGGGCCGGAGCCAAACGCGATTGTCGTGATAAAGGCCGCCGGCCGCGGGGGCCGCCTGGTCGCAGCCGGTCAGGGTATTGATGCCCTGCCCGTCCTCAAAAGCCTCATTGGGCCAGATCGACTCGGCAATCAGAACACCTCGCCTCTGGCCCTCGTGGGCCTTGGCATGGAGTGTCACCTGCCCCCGTGCGCTGCCCACCTTCACCTTGTCGCCATCGGCAATGCCTGCCGCTGCCAAGTCTTGTGGATGCACAAAAAGCGTGGGCCTGCCCTCACGCTTCAACGATGAAGGCGTTTCATTGAAAGAGGAATTGAGAAAGGTGCGCGCCGGGCTGGTAGCGAGGCGGAAGGGGTATTCCTCCGTTGCCTCTTCAATTGCTTCCCAGTGATCGGGAAACTCAGGCATGTCCTTCACGGGACCAAGGGGGCCGGTGGGCGAGAGATAGGCTGCCTTCATCCAATCGGGCCTGAAGTGGAACTTGCCATCGGCATGGCCGAAGCGCTTCAGATTATGGGCCGTTTCAAAATCGGGTTGCACGTCAATCCAGTTTTCTTCGTCAAGCTTCTGCAAATCGGGCCGGCGCGAATGTTGCAAGGTCCAGTCAATCAGTTCGCGGGGACTCATTTTGAAGCCTTCATGTTCCGCACCGAGGCGTTTGGCTAAATCACGTAGCACATCATGATTGCTGCGGCATTCACCCGGCGCTTCCACCAGCTTGCGGCCAAACATGATGTGTTGATGGCCGCCACCCTGATAGACATCGTCATGTTCCAGAAACATGGTGGCTGGCAAAACGATGTCAGCGAACTTCGCCGTCTCGGTCATGAATTGCTCATGCACGCAGACGAACAGGTCTTCGCGGGCCAAGCCCTGCTTCACCTTGGTTTGATCGGGAGCGACAGAAGCCGGATTGGTGTTTTGGATGAGCATGGCCTTCACGGGAGGTCCGCCCGCAAGATCGAAGGGATCGCCCAACAGGGCGGCGCCGATGCGGCTTTGGTCGATGACGCGAAGACCGGGCGTTTCCACATCGGTGCCTTCAATCATTTTCTTGTTCCACTTGTAGATGCCGCTGTTGGAATGGAGCGCACCACCGCCTTCATATTTCCACGCACCCGTGACAACCGGGATGCAGGAGGCGGCATGCATGTTCACCGCGCCATTGCGTGAACGGGCGAAGCCATAGCCCAACCTGAAGTAGGTGCGTTTGGTTTTGCCAATCAATTTGGCAAAAGCTTCAATTTCCGAAACCGGAATATCGCAAATCTTCGCGGCCCATTCGGGTGTTTTGGTTTTGAGGTGTGCTTCAAATTCGCGGGGGCAATCGGTGAGAGCGTCGAGGTAAGGCCAATCGGCATAACCATCGCGAAACAAGATGTGCATGACCGCACAGGCAAGTGCGCCATCGGTGCCGGGCCTGATCAACATTTTCACATCGGCCTGCTTCATGGTGCCGGTATCGTAGATATCAACGCAGGCGATCTTGGCACCGCGATCCTTGCGGGCTTTCATTGCATGGGTCATGACATTCACCTGGGTGTTCACCGGGTTTCCACCCCAAATCACGATGAGGTCCGACTTCTGCATCTCGCGTGGATCGACGCCCGCAATTTTGCCGGCGCCGGCAAAGTAGCCGGTCCATGAGAGCGAAATGCAGAAGGTGGCATACATGCCGGAATATTTCTTGGCGTGGCGCAGGCGCTCAATGCCATCGCGCATGACGAGGCCCATGGTGCCGGCGTAGTAATAAGGCCAGACGGATTCGGAGCCATGGTCGGCTTCGGCTTTGAGGAATGCGGCAGCGGTTTCCTCCATCGCCTCGTCCCAGCCAATGCGCTTGAATTGGCCCGTGCCCTTGGGGCCAACACGCTTCAGGGGGTAAAGCAGGCGATCCGGATGGTGAATGCGTTCGGCGTAACGGCCCACTTTTTCGCAGATCACACCAAGGGTGTAGGAATTGTCCTTGGCGCCCCGCACCCGGCCAATAGTGCGCTCATCCAGCAGTTCCACCTCCAGCGCGCAGGCCGATGGACAGTCATGGGGGCAAACGGAAATTCCGGTCTTGAGATTGGGGCGAATGTTCATGGACGGGAGATATAGCCGAAACTATAGTTGCCGTCATGGTCCCTGTTACGTCCCTCCAAAACCACACAATCAAGCTTATACGCTCCCTGTCGGAAAAGAAATTCCGGCAGGAATCGGGCCTGTTTGTGGCGGAAGGTTGGGATATGCTGGACCGGGCCCGCAAGGCCGGATGGGTGCCGGAACATTTACTGTCGACTGAACCCATATCGCCTTGGGGAAAGACGCAGCCAATCCTTGTCAGCGAAAAGATCATGGCCTCGCTGAGTGGCCAAAATAACGCGCTCACGGTTGTGGCCGCTTTCAAACAACGCTACGCCACCGAAGTTAAACCCCAAGGCGTTTGGGTAGCGCTTGAAGATATGCGTGATCCGGGAAACCTCGGAACGATCATCCGCACCGCGGATGCCGTTGCAGCTTCGGGCATCGTTCTCGTGGGCCAATCCTGCGATCCCTTCTCGCGGGACTGCGTGCGGGCCACCACGGGTTCCATCTTTGGGATTCCGCTGGTGCGCATGGAAGCAGACGTTTTCATTGTTCTGTGCAAAACCTGGCAAGGTGATGTTGTTGGCACACACCTTAAGGCAACGGAAGATTTCAGGCGCACATACAAATCCCCCACCCTGCTCGTCATGGGCAGCGAAGGCCACGGCCTTTCCGAAGAACTTGTAGCGGCATGTAAAACGCTCGTGTGCATTCCGATGCGTGGCGGAGCGGAATCGCTCAATGTGGCCACTGCCACAGCGTTGATGCTGTATGAAATCATGAGGTTAAACAGCTAATCGAAATACTTGTGCGGGAGATTGGTTTTTCGGAATATTGGCTGGAGAAACCCAATGTATTAGGCTTGATCCAGAAGATTGGTTTTCGGCTCGGTTGCATATAGGTGTTGCGATAAACGTTGAATTGAGTACTATTTAAGTATAGGGATATTCAGGGGGCTCCATTATGGCGACGATGGACTGGAAAAGTCTTCTAAAAACAGAGAGACAGAATAAACCTACGGATGTTACTGATCCTCGGACGGATTTTTTAACGCCATTCGAGATTGGTGCCGAACGAATTACATATACTTCGGTGTTCAGGCGTCTTCAGGGGAAGACCCAAGTTTATCCATTGCCAATTTACGACTACTTGCGCACTCGGCTAACTCACACCAATGAAGTCGCAAACGTTGGCAGGCACCTTGCTACATTGATTGCAAAGAAAATTGAGTCTGAAAAAGGCGTTCAAGTGGAGCCAGCGAAGGTTAGCGGCATAGTTTATGCTGCGTGCTTAGCTCATGACCTTGGTAATCCCCCTTTCGGGCACAGCGGCGAGGAAGCGATTCGTGACTGGTTCGAGAAGGAAAAGGATCGAAAAGAGTTTGCGGAAGTTCTCAGTGACGATGAAAAAAACGTGACTTTCTTCATTTTGACGGTAACGCTCAGGGATTTCGGATAATTACTGAGTTATCAACTTGGAGCCGAAAAGGCGGGATGAGATTGACTTATCCAGTCTTGGCTGCCTTTTCTAAATACCCATTTCCGTCCAAATTCTCTTCTGATGAAATGCGAAAATTTGGCTATCCGTTTGCCAGCTTAGATTTTGCGAATAAGCTGTTTAAAGATTTGGGTATTCCAAGAGCAAGCGACGACACATCTGGCGACGTGAAGTGGATTAAGTGGGCCCGACACCCTCTCGCTTTTATTGTGGAAGCTGCCGATGACATTTCGTATTTGACGAGCGATGTGGATGACGCTCACCGCATGAGGAGCATTACCGAAATTAAGGCGAGTGAGTGGCTGAATGAAATAATCTGGTAATCCTCCCATTTTTAATGGGAC
>CAZAMS010000279.1:0-23376 GCA_964486305.1 uncultured Aestuariivirga sp. | reverse complement strand
TGATCGTGACATTTGCAGCCTTGACCATCGCATCTGCGGCGGCAAGGGCGGCCACGTAGCCTCTGGTCTCAACCATTCCAATTGCATTGCTCGACATGTTCTTCTCCTGTGGTTACGTGCTTCGTTACTTCTTCTTTTCCGAGGATTCATCGATAGAGCCGATAATCAGCGCATCAATGGGCGGTGCCTTGCCCGGAAACCATGCAGCAGCAACGGAGCCCGTTGCCACTATGACTTTTTCGCCATCACCGCACCCCAGCGGATCGAAGGCGAGGAGCTTTGTTGACGAGTCCTCAACCTGGACCTCAAGTATGGAACCGGTTGGAACGTCGCCAAGTTTTTTCGTGGACCAGATGCGGCCCGTGACAGTTGCCTTGAGCATCAGCGTCTCCTTTCAATTTTCAGACCAAGTTTGCGGGCCCTGTCGCGGGCCAGGGGGGTGAGCACGGCGGTGGGACCCAGAATAAGGATGCCCTTTGCCGCCAGGGCGGAAATTTTTTGTTCAGTGATGACACCTTCGAGAGTGTCAGTCATGCTTGTAGGCGTGGACACAACTTGCCCAAGTGTGAAGCGCAATTTTCTACTGCGAACGGACTCGATGACACCGGGCTTGGAAAGGCGGTTCACGAAGGATTGCAACTCTGCATCAGTTGTAATGCGAACTGTTTCAGTACCCTGTGCGGGTAGCGCGCGATTGGCCATTGCTTCCTTGAGCACTTCCCGCACCAGGCCGCGCAGTTCTTGTGAGGTTTCAGGTTTCATAGTTCCAAAGCCTGTTCTGCGGCGCTGGCCGCGGCTTTCACTTCCGATTCCGTGCCCGAGAGATAAAGCCTGCCGGTTGCCCCGATTATGCGGTAATCAACAATCTTGATATTGGCTGCCTTTTCCGCCGCATTGGACGCGAGAATGGCGTACGCCGCGGGCTCTGTTTCGAGGACGAACAATGTTTCACCGGCCAGGATCATCGATCCCCCCTTGTTGCGGTTGATCAGAAAGGCGTGGTTCGGATCAATCCGCGTGATGATTTTTGAAGCCAGGATTTGGGGTGCCATTGCATCGGCAGAAGTTTTTCCGAGTACTGCCAGCACCGCCTCAGCCGATGCCTTCACCGCGGCGATATCGCGGGAATGGATTTCGAGATAGCCGAACTGCCGTTCCACAACGAGAATGCCGCCCTGCACATCGGCCTCTTTCAGGGCGATGTCGGTCAGCGCTTCGATATCAAGCCCCGGGGACACCTCAATGATCTGCGCTGCCATGTTGCGGCGGGGCAACGAACCTTTGATCCATGACCCCAAATAACACATGGTCTGCGGTTGCAACTGGTCAAGGAAGATGAATGAGCGGAGTGTTGCCATGGCTTATGCCGCGAGAACCGCGTTCAACTCCTCTAATATGATTTTGCGAAGTTCACGGCGCAGTTCATCCGTTTCTGGATTGCTGATAACAAGTGATGCCGTAGGCTTTGTAACTTTCGGCAGATTCAGGGGATCAAGCCCTGAGAAGTTCCCAAAGACTTCGCCAACGTCCTTATTGTAAGCAATACGTGAGTACTGCATGAGATGCTGGGGCGTGAGATTATCGCTCAGGGATGAGCCCCCAACAAAGCCCGTGCCAATAGTCATAGATGGCCCAAGATTGGTTTCATAGCCAGCTGCGCCAAGCGAGCATCCGGCATTCACTGCCATGCGAAGGGCGGGCAGGGCAGCAGAAAAGGCCATGATATTTGTTTCGTTTTTGGAATGAATGGCAGCGGAATGGCCACGGCCCGAATGGCGCATCATGGAGCGCGCCGCGGAGATTGCCTGGTCAATATTTCCGACCCGCGCAAAGGCAAGCACCGGACACAGTTTTTCCCGCACCAGTTTTTCTTCGGGCTGCACGAGATCAACCGGTGTCACCAGAATTTTTGCATTGCTTGCGGTGAAACCAGCTCCCCTGGCAACAATACTGGCATCTTTCCCAATCATGGCGGTGTTGAAGCCAGTATCTGTGAACAGCAATTGGCGCAGCTTCTGCGTTTCGTCAGATGAACAAATATACGCGCCTTCGGTTTTTAATGCGGCAAGGAATGTATCCGCAATGTTCGTGAAAGCCAGTACAGTGGATTCATTGGTGCAGAGAATGGAATTATCGAAGGATTTGGATGTCACAATGCGTTTGGCGGCGAGCTTCATGTCTGCCGTGTCATCAACCAGCACCGGCGCATTGCCGGGGCCCACTCCAAATGCAGGATTGCCCGAACGATAGGCCGCCTTGACCACCGATGGCCCGCCAGTAGCGACAATCAAATCAATGCGCTCATCGGCAATGAGTTTTTCAATGAGCGGAATATTGGGCTCTTCAAGCACCTGAATGATGCCATCCGGCGCACCGGCGGCTTTTGCCGCTTCCGCCAGCATGCGCGCCGCATCCGCGCAGCAGGCTTTGGCCCCGGGATGCGGACTCAGGATGATGGCATTCCGCGTCATCAGCGCGAGAAGTGTTTTGAAGTAAACCGTCGCCACCGGGTTGGTGAGAGGGATCAGCGCAAAAATCACGCCCGCCGGGCGCGGCAGTTCGACAATTTTTTTGGTCTCGTCAATGCGCGGGGAGACGAAATTTTCGCCGGAATAGATCTCCACAAGGCCCTTAGAGCAGGCCTCATTCTTCAGCCGCTTGTGCGGGACCACGCCCATGCCGGTTTCGCGCACCGCCCATTCGGCATAATATTGCGCCTTGGCATGCGCCGCAGCGGCAACCGCGTTGACAATGCGCTGGGTTGCCGTGCGGTCAAGCTTCTGAAACCGGGTGGCGCCCCAGCTGGCGCGGTCCAGCATCATCCGGGCCTGTTCAAGGGCCGCGTCGGGAATTTTCAACAGAGGTTCGGTCATGACACGCTCCTCAATTTACTTTGTCGGCACTGCGCAACAATTCGCGCGCCCGCGGCATGGCCGCGTCAAACCGGTCAAGAATTTCCTGGCACAGGCCGGCACTGAGCAAGGCCCCTGGTTTCCATTGCAGCACGCGCTTATCGAGGGAGGAAAATATCGCCCACACGCCATGCTCATAAAGGGCGCGTGAAACCGATACGGCCCCTTCCGGATGATTGAATTCGAGGCCGAGGACCACGCCTTTCTGGCGCACGCCGGTGAAAATATCGCCATGGCGGTCCATCATGTCTTTCATGCCTTCGCGGAAAAATTCAGTAACCGCATGGACATTGGCGATGGTCTCGGGCCGTAGCAGCATTTCAATAACCTTGTGGGCCACGATGCAGCCAAGTTCCGCGCCGCCCGAGGTGCTGATGTGGGCCGCACCATCTTCATTCAGCCACTCGCCCGTCCGTTCATTCACCAGGCAGGCGCTGATCGGATAGAGTCCGCCTGAGAGTCCCTTGGCCGTCACCATGATATCGGGCTGAACCCCATAGGCCTGCCAGCCCCACATGGAGCCCGTGCGCATCAAACCGGTTTGCACTTCATCAGCGATATACATGGCCCCATGTTTTTCACACAAAGCCTTGCAGACGTTGAGATAGCCGTCCTTCGGCATCGGGAAGCCGTATGTGGCGGGGATGGTTTCCATGATCAGCGCTGCGCAATCATTTCCCTTAAGCGCAGTTTCCATGGCGGCAATGTCATTGAAGGGAACCTGGATAAAGGTTTCGGGCTGATCACTGAGGAAAATTTTGGTGAAGCGGTCATCACCCGTGGCGACCGCCAAACCCGAATGGCCGTGATAGCCCTTAATGATGGATACAATCTTTCGCCGCTTGGTGGCATAACGCGCACTCTTGATGGCGATGTCGACGGCCTCCGCACCTCCGGGTGCAAACACCGCATATTTCATTCCGGGCGAAACCTTGATCAGGGATTCCGCCAGCGCGGCGCGCGCTACCGAGGGGAACCAGTGATTGCCGATATCAAAATAATCCAACGCACCTTTGAGCGTCTCAATCAATTCCGGGTGCCGGTGGCCGAGATTATAGGTGCCGCCATTGAGATGCAGGTCGATGAGCCTTCGTCCGCTCATGTCATAGAGGCAGTAGCCCTCGCGCCGGTCAATGACCAGATCGATGCCCGCCTTCTGCCAGAACTTGGTCTTGTCCGGATTCCAATAGGTGATGGCTTTGTCAAAGAGCGCCTGTTTCGACTCAAACCGGAAATGGCCGTAATCAAACATTTATGGCTCCTTCGGGCATTTAATGACCGACATAAAATATAAACTGATGCAAGCACAGCAAAATTATGTTGTCAAGTGGTCATTGTGTGTCTAGACTGATCAAGAATTGTAGGAAGTCGCAAACCTGTCATAGAAGAGTGATGTCCAAGCCCGATTCCCGATTGCGCAAGAATGACCGTCAGGCCCGCATCGTGGCGGAACTGCGCAGCACGCCAACTTTGCGCGTGAATGAGTTGGCCGACATGCTTGTGGTTTCAACTGAAACCGCGCGCCGTGATATTGCTGAACTCGCCGAACGTGGTCTCATCAACCGCACCTATGGCGGGGCCATGCGGCCCATTTCGTTTGAGCCAGCTCTCATCGAGCGTGAAGGCTTGATGGTGGCGGAACGAGAGCGCATCGCCGCTTCGGCGGTGAAACTCATTTCAGTTGGCGACATATTGATGATTGGTGGCGGCGCCACCACCCTGCAATTTGCCCGGCGTGTGGCGGTGGAATGCAATCATCTGACCATCATCACCCATTCCTTCAGCATCGCCATGGTGCTGGCTTCAAATCCAACCCACAAAATTCTGATGCTGCCCGGCCAGTACGATGGCCGCGAAGGCCTGATCCATGGTGCAGAAACGATTGATGCTCTGCAACGCTTCCGCGCCATCAAGGCTTTTCTTGGTGCGAGTGGCATTACAGAAGAAGGCCCCAATGACGCAGGCGTGGGACCGGGCCTGATCTATGGTGCCATGATGCGGAGGGCGTCAGAGACAATCATTCTGGCCGATCACACAAAATTCGACCGGCCATCATTATCCGTTTACGGAGAGTGGTCGGCAAACATGACGCTGGTTTCAGATCAGACGCCGCAGGATGCCTTGGCTGCAGCACTCAAACAGGCGCAGGTGAAAGTGATTAGCGCCTGAGATGCAGAATGTCCCATATTTCATCGAAATGCGAAACCAGATAGTCGGGACCGTATTCCGCAACTGGCCTGGCGGTGTATCCAAAAGTCACGGCAATGACGGGAACGCCTGCGGCCCGCGCAGTCAGTACATCGACCTCGCTGTCTCCAACCATGATGGACTGCTGTGGCTCGACGCCCAGGCGTCTGACCACTTCCAGGTAGGGGGCGGCGTCAGGCTTGGCAATGCGAATGGTATCAGGCCCCACCACGGCGCCGAAAAAATGGCTGAGGTCCAGTGTATCGAGAAGGAGACGCGAAAGGCCTTCCGGCTTGTTGGTGCACACACCCGCCTTAATGCCGGAGTCCGCAAGCCGCTTGAGCAGCGCCACGGCGCCCGGGAAAATTTCGCTGCGGTCTGCCGTATGGCCCTCGTAATGGCGCAGGAATTCCGCGTGGTAATAAGTAAGCGATGCCTCATCGATGGCATCCCCGGTGGCGGCCACGCCGCGTTCAATCAAAAGCCTGGCCCCACGCCCAACAAAGGAGCGCACTTCCGGCATGGTAATGGGCCGCCGCCTGAGCAGCGAAAGCACATGGTTGGTGGCCGCCATGAGATCGGGAGCCGTATCCACCAGCGTTCCGTCCAAATCAAAAACCACGGCTCTAACAGTCATGTATTCCCCACAATCCAGGCATGTTTGAGTAGTCTTTAGGCTTGTGCTATCACGCCGCCAACTTGAAGTGGAGAGTGCTATGGATATTCGTAAAACGCGAGGCTTGAGCGACATACTGAAAGACAAGTCGTTGCTCAAGGACAAATGCTACATTGATGGCAAATGGCTGGGCGCTGCCAAATCGATTGATGTCACAAACCCGGTGAACGAGAGCGTGATTGGCTCCATTCCCTTCATGGGCGGAGCTGAAACCAGGCAGGCCATTGAGGCAGCAGAGCGCGCCCAAAAGGATTGGGCCAAGAAGACGGCCAAGGAACGCGCTGGCCTCTTGCGCAAATGGTTCACCCTGATGATGGAAAATCAGGAAGACCTGGCCCAGATCATGACGGCGGAGCAGGGCAAGCCCCTGGCTGAGTCCCGCGGCGAAATTGCCTATGGCGCCTCCTTCATTGAATTCTTTGCCGAAGAAGCCCGCCGGATTTATGGCGAAACCATTCCCTCACCATTTCCCAATGGCCGCATGGTTGTGATCAAGCAGCCCGTGGGCGTTGTGGCCGCAATCACCCCGTGGACCTTCCCCAATGCGATGATCACGCGCAAAGCGGGACCAGCACTGGCCGCTGGCTGCACCTTCGTCTGCAAGCCCGCATCGGAAACGCCGCTCTCTGCCTTGGCCATCGCCGAACTGGCTCACCGCGCCGGCATTCCTCCTGGTGTGTTCTCGGTGATCACCGGATCATCCCGCGAGATCGGCGCGGAAATGACTGGTAACCCAATCGTCCGTGCCTTGACCTTTACGGGTTCAACGGAAATCGGCCGCCTGCTCATGGCCCAGTGCGCGCCAACCATCAAGAAGCTTGGCCTCGAACTCGGCGGCAATGCTCCCTTCATCGTCTTTGATGATGCAGACCTCGATGCCGCTGTCGCAGGTGCCATGATCTCGAAATACCGCAATGCAGGCCAGACCTGCGTCTGCGCCAACCGTCTGCTGGTACAGGAACGCGTTTACGAAAAATTTGCCGAGAAACTTGCCGTTGCTGTGAAGAACTTGAAAGTTGGCGATGGCGTTGAGGCAGGTGTGACCACGGGTCCGCTGATCAACAAGGCCGCCGTTGCCAAAGTGCAGGAACACATCACCGATGCCGTGAGCAAGGGTGCGAAAGTTGTGGTTGGCGGCAAGGCGTTGGGCGGAAATTTTTTTGAGCCCACATTGTTGCGTGATGTCACGACCGACATGGCTGTTTCGCGGGAAGAAACCTTCGGTCCCGTGGCGCCCCTCTTCAAATTCAAGACCGAAGAGGAAGCCATTGCCATGGCCAACAATACGGAATTCGGCCTGGCCTGCTATTTCTACACCAGGGATATCGGCCGCGTTTGGCGCGTGGGCGAAGCGCTGGACTATGGCATGGTGGGCATCAATGAAGGCATCATCTCAACAGCCGAGGCGCCTTTCGGCGGCATGAAACAGTCGGGCATTGGCCGCGAGGGCTCGCATCACGGCGTGGAAGAATATCTAGAAATGAAATACCTGCTCATGGGGGGCCTCAGTAAGTGACACCAGATCAAATGAAGAAAGCGGCCGCTCTTGAGGCGCTCAAATTCGTCAAGCCCGGCATGAGTATCGGTTTGGGAACTGGCTCGACTGCCAATCACTTCATTGAGGCGCTCAGTGCCAAGGTGAAGGAGGGGCTCAACATAAAAGGAGTGCCAACTTCCAGGGCTTCCAAGGAACTGGCTGAAAAACTTGGCATACCTCTCACCAACCTCGACGCCCAACCCTACCTTGATCTCACCGTCGACGGCACTGATGAATTCGATTCCGAATTCCGTCTCATCAAGGGTGGTGGCGGCGCACTCCTGTTTGAAAAGATTGTGGCCTCGTCGTCGCGCTACATGGTGGTGATCGCCGATGAATCAAAGAGGGTGAAAAAGCTGGGCAAGTTCCCCTTGCCTGTCGAAATCATGCGCTTTGGCACCAAGGCCACGGCATGGAAAATGGAACACGCCTTCAAGATGCTCAAAGTGGACGCCAAGATGGTGCTGCGGGTGAAGGACGAAAAACCCTTTGTCACCGACGGCGGACATTTCATCATTGATTGTACGATTGGCACCATTCCGGAGCCGGAAAAGCTGGCCAGTCTGCTGAAGGGGATTCCGGGTGTGGTAGAGACCGGACTCTTTATTGGCATTTGCAGCATTGTGCTCATGGGCACGCCCAAGGGCGTGAAAGAGTTCAAGCGCGGATGAGCGCCGCCTTCGACTATGATCTCTTTGTCATTGGTGCAGGCTCAGGTGGCGTCCGTGCGGCGCGCGTTGCGTCGAAGTATGGCGCGAAAGTTGCCGTGGCTGAGGAATACCGCGTCGGCGGCACCTGCGTGATCCGGGGCTGCGTGCCGAAAAAGCTTTTGGTCTACGCTTCAAAATTCGCTGAAGAATTTGAAGATGCCATAGGCTTTGGCTGGACCAGCGAGAAAGTGTCTTTCGACTGGTCAACCCTAATTGAGAACAAGGACAAGGAAATTGACCGGCTCAACAAGGCCTATATCCGCAATCTTGAAGGGGCAGGGGCCGAGCTTATCATGGAGCGCGCTGAGGTTCTGGACCGCAATACAGTCCGGTTGGGCTCGGGTAAAAAAATAACTGCCAAATATATTCTCGTTGCCACCGGCGCCGCTCCCTTTGTGCCCCGCCATTTGCCGGGTCATGAACTGGCGATTACCTCCAACGAGGCCTTTCATCTCGAAAAACTGCCGCGCCGAATATGCATTGTGGGAGGCGGCTACATCGCCGTGGAATTCGCTGGAATCTTCCATGGCTTGGGCGTTGAAACCATTCTGATCTATCGCGGCGAACAGATCCTGCGTGGCTTTGACGAGGATTTGCAAGCCCATCTCAGCGCTGAAATGCAAAAGAAGGGTATTGAAATCCGCACCCGGGCCGATGTTTCAAAAATTGAAAAGAGCGGGGACGGCGTTCGCATAACATTTGAAGACGGGGCTGCCTTCGGTGCCGGCCATGTCATGTTTGCCACGGGCCGACTTCCCAATGTTGTAAATCTGGGGTTGGAAAACGCCGGCGTCGATCTCACGCCCCATTACGCCGTGAAAGTTGATGGTTACTCGCGCACCACGGCCGACAATATCTACGCCGTGGGTGATGTGACCAATCGCGTGAACCTCACACCTGTTGCTATCCGCGAAGGTCAGACCTTTGCCGACAATGTCTTCGGCGGCATGGATGTGAAGACAGATCACACCCTCATTCCAACGGCGGTTTTCTCCCAACCGGAAATCGGAACCATTGGCTTGACTGAAGCACTGGCCCGCAAGACCCACGCGAAAATCGATATCTACAAATCCTCCTTCCGCCCCATGAAGCACACGCTCTCGGGCCGCGATGAGCGCATGCTGATGAAGCTTGTAGTGGACAGTGAAACCGACCGCGTCTTGGGCTGCCACATCTGTGGCCCTGATGCGGGCGAAATGGCCCAGCTCCTGGGAATTTCAATCAGGCTCGGCGCGAAGAAATCAGACTTCGATGCAACGATGGCCGTGCATCCAACGGCCTCGGAAGAACTTGTGACCATGCGGGAGAAATGGGTGGCGAAGGTTTGATTTAATTTTCAGTTATATGAATTTAATCCTTGACATCGTACGGTCATTCTACCATAAACGGCTATTCTCCAAAATTGTAAGTCCAGCATTGTGAGCGCAAGGCCCTTGGGAGCAAGGGCATCGCTGAAATCCAATCGGCAATTGCCGTGGTACAAGACATGCGGGAAACGGTTTTGTTCCAGGAGTTGAGCAACGATACCTGCGTGTAGTTGCTTGCCGAAATTTTATTTCAAGCGGATCAGTCCAAGCCAAAGGTACCTTGGACGTCAGTTTGATCGAGAATTTCTGCCATCAATGATTTCAGTTGCTCAAGTCCATCTTCGCCAAGAATGCCGGCATATTCGGCTTCGATCTCCGTCATCACCTCAATGGCGCAACTCAATCCGGCGCGGCCTTTTTTCGTAAAGCGCACAACGACCCCGCGCCCGTCCAGCGGATCAGGCACCCGCTCGACAAAGCCTGCCTTTTCAATTTCCGTGGCGAGCTGAGCAACCGCCTGCCGCGTTGTGCCCATGCGCCGGGCGAGGCCGCCAATACGCGTGCCCTCCGTATCAAGGTTTCCAAGCAGGCGCGGGTAGGCTGGCTGCATGCCGTGAATACCGCGTTTCTGCATGCGGGTCACCGTCTCAACCGACATCTGGCGCGTCAGCCGGATCAGCAGCCGCAGCAACATGTGTTCACGTTTGGCACGGAAAGAGGAGGGTTCTTCGGACATATGCAAGGTACTTGACAAAATAGGCAATGTGGTTGACAATCTTCTTATAGCAAAGGAGGAAGCCATGTCCAGTGATCACGCCAGTGCCACAACAATCGCCGGTTTTCCCGCTCTCGAAACAGGAAAGGGTTCAGCCCGCCCGCCTGTGGTTTTTGTCCATGGCGCCTTTGCAACCCATTTGCCTTGGCAAGGCTGGATGGATGAATTTTCCAAGCTGGGCTGGCATTGCGTTGCAGCGTCCATGCGCGGAAGGCTTGGCCTGGCTCCTGCGCGGGCGAAGGGGCTGACGATTGTCGATTACGTGGCCGATACTTTGAAGGTGATTGATACGCTTGACCAGCTTCCCATTGTGGTGGGCCACAGCATGGGCGGCCTCGTTGCCCAGAAAATTGCTGAGAAGGGGAAATGCCGCGCCACCGTGTTGCTGTCGCCGGCCCCGGCAGGAAAACTGCCCGCCCAGCCCGTGGCCCTTCCCGCACTCCTTCCGATGATGCCGAAAATCCTGGCGGGGCTGCCCATGCTGCCAACCAGAAGCGGCTGCGCCCGCATCGTGCTGAACCAAATGCCGCCCGATCAGTGCCCCATCATCCATAATGAACTCGTCCACGAATCCGGCAAGGTCTACCGGGAAATGATTTTTGGAACCGTGAAGGTGGACGCGGGCAAAATCCGTTGTCCGGTCTACGTCGTTGGAGGCGAGCATGACCGGGTGGTATCGCCCGCTGTCTGCAAGCAGATAGCCGAAACCTACAAGGCGGAACTTCGCATCTATCCCGGCCACGCCCATTGGCTTCTGGGTGAGCCCGGATTTGAAAAAATCGCCAGTGACACGGCCCTGTGGCTGGAAAGAAATGTCATAGGCGGAAAAGCAAAACTGCACGCGGCCGCTTAATCCAATATCTCAAACGTCGCCTCGACGGTTTTTCCATCATTGATCGGCAGAATATCCTGCGGGCAGCAGGACATGGCCACGATGCAATCAAGCTCAGCGCGGAAGATCACATAGTCATTTGCCTTCGCCAGGGACACGCCCCATTCCAAGGCACCATCCTGCCGCCAGGGAATGTTCATGAAGGTGTTGAGTGACGCCGGTGTGTAGGGCAGATAGATGCCAAGCTCGGCGAGGCCCGCGTGCATGTTGTCCTTGCAATTGTCATGGTAGCTCGTGCAGCCCAGAAGCCCGTAACGTTCATTATCGCAAGGGGCAATCAGCGTGTCGTGACGGCCCGGCGAGGTATCCGCCTCCAGTGTCAGAATGGGGCTCCGCCGATTGGTGACCAGCTTGTCACCAACGATAGGATAAAGTCGGTCCCACAAGGCGCGGCATTGCTCCATGCCCATGTATTCCAGGGTCGATCCCGCTACAAAGGCCCAGGTATCGACAATCTGCTTGCCATGGGGCTTCATGATTTTGATGGCCTGGCCTTTGTTAAGCCGTGCCGCCTTGCCCCGGCGCGCCGGGATCGTATATGTGGTACCCATTATTGAACGTCTCCTCGAAAATTTGACAGTAGCACAGGCAGAACCATGAACAGCAAGCAGGATCAGCTGGAAATCAACAAGCGTAATGTCATGGGCTTCTATGACATGATGTTTAATGGCTGCAAACCGCGGGAGGCCATCGAAGCTTACGTCGGCGATGTCTATATCCAGCACAACGCCGAAGTGGCCGATGGCAAGGAGGCCTTCATAGCCTATTTCACGGCGATGGCTGCGGAATATCCGGGCAAGCGCGTGGAATTCAAGCGCGCCATTGCCGAGGGCAATTATGTGGTGCTGCATTGCCGCCAGATTTGGCCGGGCCTGCCGGACTATGCGGGAATCGACATTTTCAGGCTGGATGACAATGGCAAGGTGGTGGAACACTGGGACGTGCTCCAGACCGTTCCGGACAAGATTGCCCATGCAAACGGCATGTTTTGACGAATTTGCCGGTTTCATTGCGCGGGTGCCGACACGCTGCTAGAAGCGCCCTCAAACAAGCTTCGGATTCAAGGTCCCATGGACGATAAGAGCAAACCAACCGACCGTTACCGCGATACAGTTTTTCTGCCGAAAACCGATTTCGCCATGAAGGCTGGCCTGCCGCAGCGGGAACCGGAATTGCTCAAGCGCTGGGAAGACATGGGGCTATACAAGAAGCTGCGTGAGCAGAGCAGGGGCAAGCCCAAATACGTGCTCCACGATGGCCCGCCCTACGCCAATGGCAACCTCCACATCGGCCATGCGCTGAACAAGATCCTGAAAGATATCGTCACCCGCTCGCGCCAGATGGCGGGCTTTGATTCCAACTATGTGCCGGGCTGGGATTGCCACGGCCTCCCCATCGAATGGAAAATCGAAGAGGAATACCGCGCGGCTGGCAAGAACAAGGATGCCATCCCCATCAACGAATTCCGTGCCGAATGCCGCACCTTCGCAGCGAAATGGGTGGGCATCCAGAGGGATGAGTTCCAGCGCCTCGGTGTCACGGGTGATTGGCAGAACCCCTACCTCACCATGGCCTTCGAAGCCGAAGCGATCATCGCCAAGGAGCTTTTGAAGTTTGCGGACTCAGGCCAGCTTTATCGCGGCTCAAAGCCAGTGATGTGGTCCGTCGTTGAAAAGACCGCACTGGCCGAGGCAGAAGTCGAATACGCCGATATTGAAGTCGATACGATCTATGTGAAGTTTCCGGTGCGGTTTGTTGTTCGTAGCGGCGCAACAATGACCAATCTTCTTGATTCTTCGGTTCTCATCTGGACAACAACGCCGTGGACGATTCCTGGTAATCGCGCGATCAGCTTTTCATCAAAGATCAACTATGGCCTTTATGAAGTAACTGCAGCACCGGCAGGTAATTGGGCAGTGGCTGGAGAGAAGTTTATCATAGCAGATAAGCTCGTTGACGAAGTGTTGAAAGCAGGTCGAGTAGAAACTTATCAGCGCTTGGGAGATGCAAATCCAACTGGTGTAGTTTGCGATCATCCGTTGGCTAACCCTTCGAGGCTCGCTGCGCGAGCACCTCAGGGTGAGGGAGCTAACAGTAGCCCTCATGCTGAGGTGCATGGCGTTAGCCATGCCTCGAAGCACGAGGGCGGTTTCGATTTTCCAGTCCCGCTCTTCGATGGTGATCACGTCACTGATGATGCTGGTACGGGTTTTGTCCACACGGCTCCGGGACATGGTGCGGACGACTACAACATCTGGATGGAAAAAGTTGGCGGAACTATTCCCTCGACCGTGAATGCCGATGGTTTCTACATCAAGGACGCCTATGGTTTTGAAGGTGGCCGCGTCATTGACCAGTATGGCAGGTGGGGCAATGCCAACAAGCTGGTGATGGACGCGCTGAAAGAAGCGGGCATGCTGCTGTCGGCCAAGCGCAAGACCATCAGCTATCCCCATTCCTGGCGTTCCAAGAAGCCGATCATTTTCCGCAACACGCCGCAATGGTTCATCTCCATGTCTTCGCATGGTCTGCGCGGCATGGCGCTTGCCGCAATCGAACAGACCAAGTTCTTCCCCGCCGCTGGACAGAACCGCCTGCGTGGCATGATAGCCGATAGACCCGATTGGGTGATCTCACGCCAGCGCGCCTGGGGCGTTCCCATTGCCGTGTTCGTGAACAAGGAAACGGGAAAACTACTCAATGATTCCAGGGTAAATCAGCGCATTGCGGACTCATTTTCTAAGGAAGGCGCCGACGCCTGGTTCGCCGATGGCGCGGCAAACCGCTTCCTTGGCCAAGATTACAATTCCCAGGAATGGGAGCAGGTGCGCGATATTCTCGATGTGTGGTTTGATTCTGGCTGCACCCATGCCTTCTGCCTGGAACAGCGCCCCGATCTGAAATGGCCGGCTGACATCTATCTCGAGGGCTCCGACCAGCATCGCGGCTGGTTCCATTCTTCCCTGCTCGAATCCTGCGGCACCCGTGGCCGCGCGCCCTATGATGCGGTTTTGACTCATGGATTTGTCGTGGGCGAAGACGGCCGCAAGATGTCGAAGTCCTTGGGCAACATCGTCACCCCGCAGGACGTGATCAAGCAATCAGGAGCCGACATCCTCAGGCTCTGGGTGGCTTCCGCGGACTATGCGGAAGACCTGCGACTGGGCAAAGAGATTCTCAAAACCAATGTGGAAGCCTACCGCAAACTCCGCAACACCATGCGCTATATCCTCGGCGCACTCGAAGGCCTGAAGGATTGGGAACAGGTCCATCACTTGAACATGACCGAGCTTGAACGTTACATCCTGCATCGTCTCCATGAGATTGATGCGCAGGTGCAAGCGGCCTATGAGGTTTTTGACTACAAGCGCATCTTCGCGCTGCTCAGCAATTTCATGACACAGGACTTGAGCGCCTTCTATTTCGACATCCGCAAGGACGCGCTCTATTGCGATCCCTGGTCGAGCTTGAAGCGTAGGTCCTGCCGCAGTGTGATGGACCAGCTGTTTCATTGCCTGACGACGTGGTGGGCGCCGATCCTGACTTTCACCATGGAAGAAGTCTGGCTCTCGCGCTTTGCGGGCGAGGGAAGCTCGGTGCATCTCATGCAATTTGCCAAGACGCCCGATGAATGGCACCAGCCGGAAATCGCGAAGAAGTGGGATATGATCCGCAACGTGCGCCGCGTCGTGACCGGTGCCCTTGAACTGGAGCGCGCTGAAAAGCGCATCGGTTCTTCGCTGGAAGCAGCCCCCACGGTTTATGTAGAGATGGATGCCGCCGACATCGCAACGCTGGGCGCCAGCGACTTCGCCGAAGTCTGTATCACCTCTGCCATCACAATCACCGAAGGTGAGGGGCCGGCAAACGCCTTCCGTCTTGATGATGTGAAGAATGTGGCTGTGGTGCCTGCCCTCGCCGAGGGGCAGAAATGCGCCCGCTCGTGGAAAATCTCCAAGGACATCGGCAAGGATAAGGACTTTCCCGATATTACCCCGCGTGATGCCGAAGCGGTGCGTGAGTGGCAAATCCGCTTTGGGAAAACCCTGGCATGAAACTCAGTATCTGGGGGCCTTTGGCACCGCTGGGATTTGCCCTGGCGCTGCTCGTTTTCGTCGTCGACCAGGCCCACAAATGGTGGATGCTCAATGTTTATGACATTGGCGCACGCCAGCCCGTGAGATTCACCCCATTCCTTGATCTCGTCCTGGCGTGGAACAAGGGCGTTTCCTATGGCCTTTTCAACACCCCGGCCCAGGGAATTCTCATTGCCAGCAGCCTGCTTATTTGCGTCGTGCTCTGGATTTGGCTGTGCCGCTCCCATAGGCCCGTCACAGTGGCGGCCCTTGGCCTTGTCATCGGCGGAGCCCTGGCAAACGCCCTGGACCGCTTGCTCCATGGGGCGGTTGCCGATTTCTTCCAGCTCCATTGGAATAGCTGGAACTGGTACGTCTTTAACCTTGCCGACGTGGCCATCGTTGCGGGGGTGGCCCTTTTGCTCTATGAGTCCTTCCGGGAACGGAACGGGAAGACAGGTCTTGGAAATGCCTGATTCTGATCGCAAACCGCGCCCAAACGGACGGCAGGTGGGAGTAATGGGCATGAAAACAGTCTGGAAACTATCCGGCGTTTTGGCCATGAGTTTTGTTCTGGGCGGCTGCTCTACCAGCAAGTTACTCAATGGCATGGGCCTTGGAAATTCTGCCACCCCGCAACCCCAAGCTCCGGTCGTTCAGACCGGCAATAATCTGGCCCTGCCGCCGGACCTGCAATTGCGCCCGCCCGGAACGGTTACGGAAAATTACCAGCCAAACCCCGCACCAGTCGCACCGGTCCAAACCGCTGCGCTGGATGATGGTTTGTCCGCCTCACCGCCTGTGGCTGCGGCCCCGGTAAAGCGGGACATCTATGCCGAATATGGCATCTCAAAGCTTAAGCCCGATGGAACCCCTAAACCTGACTATGAACTGAAAGCCGAATTGAAGCAGGCCATCCTCAAACGGAAGCGCGAGACGCAACCGGGTTATGGCACCGTGTTCAACATCGGTAACATATTCGACGACGGCTAACTTAAGGCCCCCTATGCTCATCGTGCCTGCGCTCGACGCGGGCATCTTCTTTGCAAATGCGGCGATGGCCGTGTTGATCCCCGGATCAAGCCCGGGGACGGCCATGATGAGGAGGGGCAATTCCATATATTACAAAAATCTCATTGGACGGGCAGGGCGTTCTCCTGCATCCTTTGATTCCATTAAAGCACCAGGAACACCCCTCCATGCGCGCCGTTAAAATCGCCGCCCTCTGCCTTGTCCTGCTTTTCGTCATTGTTCTGCCAGCCCGCGCCCTGGATGTTGAGGTCTCTGACTTCAAACTCGCCAACGGCATGGAAGTTGTTGTTATTCCCAATCACCGCGCCCCCGTCGTCACCCATATGGTGTGGTACCGCGTGGGCTCCGCCGATGAGGTCTCGGGCAAATCAGGCCTTGCGCATTTTCTTGAGCATTTGATGTTCAAGGGCACGAGCAAACACCCGCCCGGCGAGTTTGACCGGTTCATTGATATCAATGGCGGCGAAGGCAACGCCTTCACCACGCGCGACTACACCGCCTATTTTCAACGCATCGCCAGCGACAGGCTTCCCCTGATGATGGAACTGGAAGCCGACCGCATGCAGAATCTGGTCCTGACCGATGAAAATGTCCTGCCTGAGCTTGATGTGGTGCGCGAAGAGCGGCGCGAACGCACCGATAATGACCCGTCAGCACTTCTTGGCGAACAAATTGATGCCGCCATGTACACGGCCCACTCCTATGGCAAACCGGTGATCGGCTGGATGTCCGAAGTGGCAAAGCTCACCAGGGAAGATGCGCTCGCCTTCTATCGCGCCCACTATACGCCAGCCAACGCGGTTCTGGTCGTGGCAGGTGACGCCACGCCCGAACAGGTCAAGATACTCGCCGAAAAGTATTACGGTGTTCTGAAAAATACTTTCACGCCCGCGGCGCGGCAGCGCACACAGGAGCCGGAACCCATTGCCGCGCGGCGCGTGACATTGATCGATGCAAGGGCTGCAACGCCTGTCGTGCAACGGAACTACCTCGCTCCTTCCTATGCGGCCGCCTCCGGCCACGAAGCCCTGGCGCTGGATTTGCTGGCGGATATCCTTGGTAATGGCACGCAGAGCAGGCTCTACAAAGGCCTTGTGGTTGAGCAGAAAATTGCCGGCTATGCGGGCGCGTGGTATACCGGTGATCAATTGGATAACGGCAGTTTTGGCGTCTATGGCGCACCGAACCCCGGCACTGATCTGGGCAAGGCGGAGGCAGCCATTGATGCCGTTCTCGCCGATGTCTTGAAGAATGGCGTAACCCAGAAAGAGCTGGACCGCGTGCGCAATCAGGCCATTGCAGAACGGGTTTATACCCTTGATAACCAGGCAGCGCTGGCGCGCATGGCAGGTGTTGCCCTCACCACGGGGCTCCCGGCACGCAGTATTTTTGACCGCGACGTCGAAATAGGAAAAGTGACCCTTGATGACATCAAGCTGGCCGCCGCAAAATTCATTGTGCTGAAGCGTTCCGTCACCGGAATTCTGTTGCCCGAAACTCAAACGCTAAACTGATGCAAGGCCAACCCATGCGCGCTTCACGGCTCAGGATCGTTTTCAGTTTTTTCATTCTGGTTTTCTGGTTCAATTCGGCCAATGGCGTTGAAATCAGGGAAGTCACAAGTCCCGGCGGCATCAAGGCCTGGCTGGTGGAAAACAAGACCGTCCCCCTCATCGCCATGCAGTTTTCCTTTGAGGGTGGTTCAACCTCAGACCCCGTGGGAAAAGAAGGTACAGCGCACTTCATAACCGGCATGATGGATGAAGGGGCAGGCGATCTCGATAGTGCCGCTTTTCAGGCCTTGCGCGATGAACTCGCGGTGCGGATCAGCTTTGATAACGGCATGGATCAATTTGAAGGCTCATTGCAAACGCTATCCAAAAACCGGGCAGAGGCTTTCACCCTTCTCAAAAAAGTGCTCACCACGCCGCATTTTGAAAGGGAAGCCATGGAGCGCGTGCGTCAGCAATTTCTCCTGTCGGCAAAAGATGATGAACAGGACCCGGAAAAAATTGCCTCACGGGCCTGGATGAAACTGGCTTTCGGCGATCAGCTCTATGCGCGCCAGTCCAATGGCACGCCGGAGTCCATTGCCAACATCACGCCCGATGATCTGCGCGCCATGCACAAGCTCCTGTTCAGCCGCAAGGGCCTGAAGGTTGCGGTGGTGGGTGACATTGATGCCGCAACCCTTGCCGCATCGCTGGATGAAATATTTGGCGGCCTTCCCGATACTGAGCCACCCCAGCCCGTTTCCGCCGTAACCTTGGCCAAGGGCCCGATTGTAAAGGTCATTGACTACGACATTCCCCAAAGCATTCTCGTCTTCGGCCATGAGGGCATTTTGCGGAATGACCGGGACTTCATCCCGGCCTTTGTCATGAACCAGATATTGGGCGGGGGCGGCTATGCCTCGCGCCTCACCACCGAAGTGCGGGAAAAGCGTGGACTTAGCTATGGCGTTGGTTTCAGCCTTTCGCCCATGGATCACGTAGGGCTCTACGTGGGCTCGCTCGGCACCCGCAACGAAAAGGCAGGCGAGGCCCTGGCCGTTGTGAAGGAAACCCTGAAGAAAATGGCCGATGAGGGGCCGACCCAGGCCGAGCTTGATGACGTGAAGACCTTCCTTACCGGCTCCTATGCCCTGCGTTTTGACACCAATGACAAGATTGCCGGCCAGCTCCTGGGGATACAGCAGCAGAACCTGGGGATAGATTACATCAACAAACGCAACGGCTGGGTTGAAGCCGTGACCCTCGACCAGGTGAAAGCCCAGGCCAAACGCCTCATCGACAGTGAACGGTTGATCATAACCGTTATTGGCAAACCTGAAGGCCTGAAATCCACAGGCTCCGGTGGATAGCTGCCTTTTTCGTTCAAGCTGGGCTAGATTGCACCCATGCGAATCCACCGGCTTTCGGAAGGCACCATCAATCGCATTGCGGCGGGCGAAGTCATTGAGCGCCCCGCAAGCGTGGTGAAAGAGCTTGTCGAGAACGCCCTCGATGCCGGCGCCACACAAATAGATGTGGCCTTCAGAGGCGGCGGCAAAGCGTTCATCCGGGTGACCGACAATGGCTCGGGCATGGCGCCCGATGACTTGACGCTCTCCATCGAACGTCACGCCACATCCAAACTCAACGATGACAATCTTGTTGATATCAGAACCCTGGGCTTCCGAGGCGAAGCGCTCCCCTCCATTGCCTCCGTCAGCCGCATGAGCCTGTCGTCCCGTTTGGAAGGAGCGGGCGGGGCAAATATCCTGCGCATTGAAAGCGGCCAGCGGCAGGACGTGAAACCAACGTCTCTCGCGCAAGGAACTGAAATTGAAGTCCGCGATCTTTTTTACGCCACCCCCGCGCGCCTGAAATTTCTGAAAACTGACCGCACCGAAACCGCCGAGGCAGCCGACGTGGTGCGCAGGCTCGCCTTGGCTCATCCCGCCACGGGTTTTACCTTTGTCACCGAAGAACGCCGCATGATTGACGCGCCGGCAAATGAAACGCGCGAAGCCCGTGTCGCCCGCATCATGGGAAGCGAGTTCAAGGAAAACGCTGTGGCCTTCTCAGGCGAGCGCGAGAATGTGAGTGTGCAGGGCTTTGCTGGCCTCCCCACCTACAGCCGCGCCCAGGGAAACATGCAGTTTGCCTTTGTGAATGGCAGGCCCGTGCGTGATAGGTTGATCGCCGGAGCCATTCGCGGAGCCTACGCGGATTTGATGTCGCGCGCGCGCTTTCCGGCTCTTGTATTGTTTCTGACCTGTCCGCCGGACCGCGTTGATGTGAATGTCCATCCCGCCAAATCCGAAGTGCGTTTCAGGGATAGCGCTTTCGTACGCGGTCTTATTGTTTCCACCATCCGCGCCGCACTGGCGTCCAAGGGCATGGTTTCCAATACGGGCATGGGCCGGGCCACGGTTTCAAGTTTCAGGCCCATGACTACACCCACCTATGGCGGCTTCGCGGAGCGCCATGCCGCCTTTGAAATGGACATGCCTTCGGCCGCCCCTGTGGCGGAAACACCGTACACGGAAGATTTTCCACTTGGTACAGCCCGCGCACAGTTTCACGATAACTACATCGTGGCCCAAACCAAGTCTGGCATTGTGCTGGTTGACCAGCACGCAGCGCATGAACGGCTGGTTTATGAACGCCTGAAACGTGAGAGGGCAGGTGAAGGAATAGCGACCCAGCCCTTGCTCGTGCCGCAGGTCGTTGAACTTGATCCCAGCGATGTCGAGCGATTGAGCGGCGCTGCGGAGTTATTGGCGCAGTCCGGCCTTGTGCTTGAAGCTTTCGGTGATGGTGCCGTGCTCTTGCGTGAAATTCCAACGGCCCTCGGCAGTGCTGATGTGGCAGGCATTGTAAAAGATATCGCCGATGAACTCTCGGAAATCGGTGAAACCACGGCTGTTGATGAACGCATCAATCACGTACTGGCCACCATGGCATGCCACAACTCCGTGCGCTCCGGCCGCAAGCTCAAGCCCGATGAAATGAATGCACTTCTCCGCGAAATGGAAGCAACGCCCAACTCCGGCCAATGCAACCATGGGCGTCCGACCTTCGTGGAATTGAAATTGACTGACATCGAAAGGCTATTCGGGCGTCGGTAAAAATCGTTTCAATAGTCTAATCCTCGTCCTGAGGTGCTCGCGAAGCGAGCCTCGAAGGATGGCCACGCGCTCTAACCCCGCTCCTTTTCGCGAGCCAAGGCAGAGCATCATAGTCGCCACGTATCAGCGCCTCTTTCTTTTCTCGCCGCCAACCTTTTATTCGCCGCTCTGCCGCAATTGCATCGGTAATTTGATCGAAATGTTCAGCCCAAACCAATTCAACTGGCCTGCGATCTCTTGTCCATGCAGTTGTGTAATGCCCCTCTTGGTGTTCCCACACGCGGGCCTCAATTTCTTCATATCGCGATGAGCCGACATAATATGCGTCATCGGAGCACTTCAAGATATAGACCCAACAACCCGGCATGTGAATTTGTCCCGCCGACCCTTCGAGGCTCCCCCGGATCAGGTCCGGGGTCGCACCTCAGGGTGAGGATGTAAGAGATGGGCCGCTGTTGCAATATGTAGTAGTCGAAACAGGAAAAATGCTATTCGGCAGGCGCTGAATCGAAACGATAAAGCCTAACCTTCGTTTCGCCATAGCTGCGTTCATCAATCAGCGTGAGGCCCTCTATTTCGGGCACTTCCGCTTTCTCAATTTCTTCCAGAACGGCAATGCCACCCGCATTTATCCACGCGCCTTGCACAAGCGACTTGAGCGCTTTTTCGCCAAGGCCCTTGCCATAGGGCGGGTCGGCAAAGATCAGGTCAAATTTCGGCAGCGGCGCGCAGGGCCCCAAATCCGTTGCATCCCGCCGCCAGATTTTGCACTGGCCGATCACGCCAAATTTGTCCGCATTGGCGCGCACCAGCCCCCGCGCCTCGGCGCTTTCATCCACAAACTGGCAGTGGCGTGCGCCCCGCGACAGGGCTTCAAAACCCAAAGCCCCGGTTCCTGCAAACAGGTCCAGCACGCGGGCGCCGTCCAACTCAAAACCGGAAATGCCATGGGCCAGGATGTTGAACACGGCCTCGCGCACCCGGTAGGAAGTTGGCCGTGTCGATTGATCCGCCGGTGTTGTGAGATGGAGCCCCTTAAATTTTCCGCCGACGATCCGCATCATTCTTTCCGAATTTTCCGCCCAACTGTTCCTGCCAGAATTTCTTCGGCACTTCTTCAATGCCGCCGCGCTTCAGTTCGCCGAGCTGGAAGGGGCCGAAGCTTGTACGGATCAAACGGTTCACCTGCAGGCCAAGGAATTCGCAGATTTTCTTGACTTCACGGTTCTTGCCTTCGCGGATGGCCACAGTCATCCAGACATTGTCGCCCTGTCCCTTTTCAATCCTGGCCTCAACCGGACCATAACGCACGCCGTCAATCTCAACCCCTTGTGTGAGTTTGGCTAATCCCGCATCATCAACTTTGCCATAAGCGCGCACCCGGTAACGCCTGATCCAGCCGGTTGATGGCAGTTCCATCAGGCGCTCAACCTCGCCGTCATTGGTCAGAAGCAACAGACCCTCCGTATTGATATCAAGGCGGCCGATCGACACCACACGGGGCAACTGTTCGCGCAGCTTGTCGAACACCGAAGGGCGGCCCTGCGGGTCCTTGTGACTCACCACCAGACCATCAGGCTTATGATAGCGCCAGAGTTTGGACTCTTCCTTTTGCGACAGGGGCTTGCCATTGATGCGGATCTGGTCGGCATCAGTCACATTGATGGCGGCGGTTTTGAGTATTTTATGGTTGAGGGTCACATGGCCATCAAGGATCAACTGCTCGGCCTCACGCCTCGAGCATACGCCCGCCCGCGCAATAACCTTGGCAATCCGCTCTCCTTCAAACTCGCTCATCTTGACCTCGACCTGGCTTTAAGGCTGATGTCGCACGATGACGCACAAACTACCAGAGCCCATGTTGCTGGCCTTCACCGAAGCTGAAAAGGCAGCCGAAAGGGGCGAAGTCCCCGTCGGTGCGGTGATCGTCGACAAATTGGGTAATATTTTGGCCGTGGCCGGAAACCGAACCCTCGTTGACCATGACCCCACGGCCCACGCGGAGATTCTCCTCATCCGGGAAGTGGCGGCCAAACTGGGCTCGGAACGCCTGGTCGATTGCGATATGTATGTGACGCTTGAACCCTGCGCCATGTGCGCGGCCGCCATTTCATTTGCCCGTATTCGCAGGCTGTATTTTGCAGCTTCTGATAAAAAAATGGGTGCGGTTGAGCATGGCCCAATTTTTTTTGACCAGCCCACCTGCCACCACAGACCGGAAGTCTATGGCGGCATCGGCGGGCAACGGGCTAAGTTATTGCTCAAGGATTTCTTCAAGAACAGGCGTTAAGCGGTTCTGTTGATTCGAAAAATCTTCAATTCTCATCATGCCCACGCTACTTGTCCTCGCCCGCAAGGCGGGAGAGGAGGGGACCCAATCGCAAAGCGATTGGGGAGGTGAGGGGAACGAGGTGGTAGTGCCCTCATCTATCCCATCCTGCTTCGCTTTGCTTCGCAGGACGGGCCCCTTTCTTCTCCCGTTTCACGCAGGGCCGTCCGGGGAATGAGTCGATCAGGCGCGATGCATGCCCGTTTTTGTCGGTGTATGCCTATCTTTCGAGTTGTCGAGACTTTGAAAGAGGAACGGGCATGCGGTTTGAATCTAGCAGCTTTGGCGCACTTCTCAAGCCGGTCGACCGGCGGGCATTCAGGTCGTC
>CAZAMS010000278.1:0-2020 GCA_964486305.1 uncultured Aestuariivirga sp. | reverse complement strand
TTCCATCGAGTTTGATGATCGGGCTTATAGGTGAGGCGTTCACCGATGACATCGTGATCGATCCCAAGGAACTTGAAACCGCGCGCTGGTTCGAGCAGGACGAAGTTCAGTCCATGATGGCGGGAACGCACGCACAAGGATTGAAAATGCCATTACCAATGGCGATTGCCCATCATCTTATTCGCTCCTGTCTTAGAGCAAATCCCGGCGAAGTTGAATGACCCCGGATCACGTCCGGGGCAAGCTTTCGCCGACAAGGATTTGCTCCAACATTTTAATTTGGCGCGATTCCTTTTCGGCAAGGTGATTCCACTTTGCCGGGAAGCGCGCTAGTCGTCCTGAGAGGGTGCCATACGCTGGGCGATTTCGGCGCGGTAGGGACTTGCCTTGTAAACACCGAGAACGCGCATATAGGAAGTGAAAAACGCCAGTTCCTCCAGCGCGAGGCGTACGCTGCGCTGTTCCGGATGGCCCTCAATGTCAGCATAGAACTGCGTTGCCGAGAATTGGCCCTCAAGCTGATAGGATTCAAGTTTTGTCATGTTCACGCCATTGGTGGCAAAGCCACCCATGGCCTTGTAAAGCGCTGCGGGAACATTCCGTACACGGAAGATAAAACTGGTGATGATGGGCTCATCCTGCGGCGCTGCATCTTGTACAACCGCCGAGAGCACCACAAAGCGTGTGGTATTATGGGCTTCGTCCTCGATGTTTTCGCGCAAGATTTCGAGGCCGTAGATTTTCGCCGCCAGTTTGCTGGCAATCACGGCACGGGACTTGTCCTTGATTTCAGTCAATTCACGCGCTGCCCCTGCGGTATCAACTGCGACCACGGCTTTCAGGCCAAGTTCACGAATGAGGTTGCGACACTGGCCAAGGGCATGGACATGGCTGTGGACAGACTGAAGCTGTTTCACATCCACACCGGGCAAGCTTAAGAGTTGGTGATGCACACGAAAGAAATACTCGCCGACGATATGAAGGTTGGCCGCGGGCATAAGGTGATGAATATCAGCCACGCGGCCTGCCACGGAATTATCAATTGGGATCATGGCAAGGGCTGCCTCGCCATCTTTCACGGCCTGGAAGGCATCCTCAAAGGTGCGGCACGAAAGCGGCTCGTAATCGGGATAGGCTTCGATACAGGCAATGTGGGAATTGGCGCCGGGTTCACCCTGATAGGCGATTTTCGCTTTCATGGTTTTTTCCTCAGCATCATACGTGCCGCTTCGAGATCGGCTGGGGCATCAACGCCCAGTGGCACTGAATCAACCCGCACCACTGCAATTCTCATGTCATTGTCCAGGGCCCGCATTTGTTCCAGTTTGCGCCTCGCTTCCCGCGTGCTGACGGGCAGGCTGACAAACCGCTCCAGGGCCTCGCGGCGATAGGCGTAAACACCGATATGGTGCCAGAAGGGCGCGTCATGCTCGGGACCGACTTTACGGACGAAATCACGGGCATAGGCCACTTCGCGGCCCTCGCTCAAGGGTGCAATCGCCTTAACGACATTCGGGTTTTGCACATCCTCGTCGGCGTCAATGCGGGCCGCAATGGTGGCGATATCAACGCTGTCATTGGTCAAGCCCGCAAGGCAGCGCTGAAGGGCCAGGGGATCAATCGTCGGCAAATCCCCCTGCAAATTGACAACCGACGTAAATTTCCCGTGGGGATCGCGGAAATTGAGGGCGGCGGCGACACGATCCGAGCCTGAGGGGAGTGCGGGGTCGGTGGCAAGAGCATCGCCACCGCGGCTTCGGATAACATCGGCAATTTCATTCTCGGCGGCGGCCACCAGTACTTTGCCGATATTGGCTTCAACGGCGCGTTTCCAGACATGAACGATCATGGGAAGCCCGTGAATATCGGCCAGCGGTTTGCCTGGCAGGCGCGTGGAGGCCATGCGGGCAGGGATGACGATAATGGTATTATTGAATTCAATCATGGACTTGATTCTGGGCGCGGCAAATTGTTCTGGGGCCCTTATACGTATTGCGGGCCAGCAGAGAAACAATTAGTT
>CAZAMS010000277.1:0-10189 GCA_964486305.1 uncultured Aestuariivirga sp. | reverse complement strand
TTTGATGAGGGCCAAATCTTCCTTGTTGGCTGCGGCGGACCTTGCGAAATAGCCTGACTTCTGCACCAGCACTTTTTCAGCCCCGAGCATTTTGGCAAAGCGCTTGGCAAACCATTCGCCGGGATTGATCTTGTCAATTTTCACATGGCCGAAGGCATCGCGCTCGGGCTCTTCACCGCGTGCGCGCATCTTGGCCACGATATCGTTTACGCCAGCACCTTCGGAGAGGAAAATTGTGACGCAGTCATACCTGTCCATGGATTTGGTGAGGCGCGCGGCCTCGGCTTCGAGATCGATGGCGAGTTCCGGCACATAGACCGCGTCGAGTTCCTTGAGGCCCACACCCAGATTAAATTCGGGAATGAACCGGCGTTTCTTGAGGCGCTTGCGGTAGACATCGGCCGTTGCCGCAGTGAGCCAGCCGCAGTTGCGGCCCATGACTTCATGGATGAGCAGCATACGGGGGCTGGTGCTCTGCTCATTGATGACGTTTTCAAAGAAGATGGCGCCCTGCTCTGCCGCCGTCAGCGCGCCCAATGTTTGCCTGATGGGCACCACATCATTGTCGATGGTCTTGGGCAGGCCAACGACGGTGAGCTTGTAGTTGTTCCTTCCGAGATAGGCGGCGAGATCTGCCGCCGTGGTGTTGGTGTCATCACCGCCGATGGTGTGCAGTATGGTGATACCGTCTTTCACCAGCTGTTCAGCGGCAACCTGCAGGGGATCTTCGCCTTCCTTCACCAGGCCGCGCTTCACACAATCCTTCACGTTGGTGAGTTTCACCCGGCTGTTGCCCAGGGGCGAGCCGCCATGGGTGAGCAACACAGGGGCCTTGGCACGGGCCTTGGGTGTTACCCGGATGGACACGCCCTGGAGAAGCCCGGCGTAACCCGACCGGTAGCCGATGATTTCGGCTTTGGGAGCAACTTTGGTGTATTCCATGATCAGGCCACCCACGGCGGCGGAAAGACAGGGGGCAAGACCTCCCGCAGTGAGCATGGCAATTTTCTGTTTGGGCATAGGCGACTCCAAATTCCGTGCCCTTCCTACAAGACAAACAGCGGCAATTCCAGACGGCGCGTTTCGGCTATAATGGGGACACTCAACCGAAAGGGAAAGCCATGAACAACCAGACCCATGATGCGGTTCAGCTTCTTGCCCAACGCCTCCTTGACATGGGCTACGAGGATATTCCGGCTCCCGAGCGCCAGGTCATCGAACGCGTGGCGAAGCGGCTGGCGGTTTCACGCAACATCAATGTCGAGCACGACAAAAGCTACACCTTTGGCGAGCGTCTGGCCGACAAGGTTGCAAGCTTTGGCGGCTCATGGACATTCCTGATCCTGTTTTCTGCGGTTATCATCGGCTGGGTTGTGCTGAACTCGGTGATGCTGGCAGGAGGCATCGATCCCTACCCCTACATCCTGCTCAACCTGTTCCTGTCGATGCTGGCATCCATTCAAGCGCCCATCATCATGATGCCGCAAAACCGGCTTGCCGCCAAAGACAGATTGTCGGCGGCCCATGACTATGAGGTTAACCTCAAGGCCGAAATCAAGATCATGGCGCTGCATGAGAAGCTCGATGAAATCCGCAGCAAGGATATTGCTGAGCTTTTGAAGCATGTGGTGAAAGCAAAATCGCGCTAAGAAAATCTAGCGGATTAGTACAATCTTCACGCCAATATCAAGTTCAGTCCAGGCACGATCAGCTGTCAGCACCACTGCTTTTTTTTGAATCGCTAGCGCAAGGCAGGCACGATCTCCCAATGAGAGACCCAGACTGCGTGAAGCAGTCCTTAACAAGCTGCATATGAGTGCTTGGGCCGCATCAAATGGAATGATTTCGTATGGTGACGCGAGGTGCAAGAGGTCAACTTGGGTTTCCACTTGCGGAGACGGCCCCCTGTCAATCATCTTCGTATAAACTTCGGCGATATTCACTGAACTTACAATTGAGTTTCCAGCGTGTTGATCAACTGCATCAGCCCCCTGCTCTGACCAAAGCGATGCAAGAATTGCCGAACTGTCAAGGACGACCTGTGGCATGCACTAATCTCCGCGCTCTGCCGCAGCGCGGCGCTCAGCTATAAGCTCGTCCACGACTGAACCTTCGCCTTTGTGATGCAACTTCACAAAAGCTTGCACGCGCCGTATTGCTGTCCGAGGCGATATAAGGCGCAACTCCCCTTCATAGAGATACGCCGTAACGGTACCATCCTCTGCGATGCCCATTGCGGCACGTGCAGCGGCTGGAATAACGAATCGACCATCGGATGCTACTTTCAATACCCAGCGTTGAGGTAACTCAGATGTAGCGTCGTATTTGGCCTGGCCTTCGGCGAATCCTTGTTGCTCAGGTGTAGAGCGGGGTAATTTTGCCATGATCGTTCTCCTATGGTGAACTTTATAAAAATGGCATGAATTGTTATTTATGGCAACTAGATAAATTTATGTCATGTTTAATTTTTATGCACCATGCCTATTTTTACATCAATTGCCCTCGTCTCCGTTCGATGAATTTCAGCTAAGCCTCTGATATTGCAGCATTCACCACTTGGCACGAGACCTGCAACCGTTAAGGGACATTAAGAAAAGGCTCAAGCATCCATGAAAAAAATCGAAGCAATCATCAAGCCTTTCAAGCTTGATGAGGTGAAAGAAGCGCTGCAGGAAGTTGGTCTTTTGGGCATTACCGTGACCGAGGCCAAGGGTTTTGGCCGCCAGAAGGGCCACACGGAACTTTACCGGGGTGCCGAATATGTTGTGGACTTCTTGCCCAAGGTCAAAATTGAAATCGTCATTGCCGATGAATTTGTGGACCGCGCCGTCGATGCCATCCAGACTGCGGCCCGCACCGGGCGCATCGGTGATGGCAAGATTTTCATTTCCACCATCGAACAAGCCATCCGCATCCGCACCGGTGAATCCGGCTCGGACGCGCTGTAATTCACGCCATAAACACAAGAGGAAAACATAATGGCCAAAGACACCAAAGACGTTGCAGCAGCCTTGAAGATGATCAAGGAGAAGGAGGTGAAGTACGTCGACCTGCGCTTCACCGATCCGCGCGGCAAGATGCAGCATCTCACCATGGATGTGTCGCAGATGGGCGAAGATGCCTGGGCCGAGGGCCTAATGTTTGACGGCTCGTCGAGTGCCGGCTGGAAGGCCATCAACGAGTCGGACATGGTTCTCATGCCCGATCCCGCCACGGTTCACATGGACCCCTTCTATGCGCAAACCACCATGGCAGTGTTCTGCGACATTCTCGAGCCCTCAACCGGCGAAGGCTATAGCCGCGACCCCCGCATGATTGCCAAGCGGGCCGAGGCCTACATGAAGCAGACGAAGGTTGGCGATACAATCTATGTGGGTCCTGAAGCCGAGTTCTTCATGTTCGACGACGTGCGCTTTGCGTCCTCGCCTTACAACACGGGCTACAAGCTGGACTCCATCGAATTGCCGACCAACACGGACACGGTTTACGAGACCGGCAACATGGGCCACCGCATGCGCACCAAGGGCGGCTATTTCCCGATGAACCCGATGGATTCAGCCCAGGACATGCGCTCGGAAATGCTCTCGGTCATGGGTGAAATGGGTGTGAGCGTTGAAAAGCATCACCATGAGGTGGCGGCTGCCCAGCACGAGCTTGGCATGAAGTTCGACACGCTCACCACCATGGCCGACCAGATGCAGATCTACAAATACGTGATCCACAATGTGGCGCACGCCTATGGCAAGACGGCCACCTTCATGCCGAAGCCAGTGTTTGGCGACAACGGCTCGGGCATGCATTGCCACTTTTCCATCTGGAAAGAAGGAAAGCCCATGATGGCGGGCAACCAGTATGCCGATCTTTCGGAACTCTGCCTCTATTTCATCGGCGGCGTGATCAAGCATGCCAAGGCTTGCAACGCCTTCACCAACCCTTCCACCAACTCCTACAAGCGGTTGGTGCCGGGCTATGAGGCGCCGGTGTTGCTCGCCTACTCGTCGCGGAACCGTTCGGCCTCGTGCCGTATTCCACACACAAGCAATCCCAAGGCCAAGCGCGTCGAGGTCCGGTTCCCCGATCCGGCGTCAAACCCCTATCTCTGCTTCTCGGCGCTGCTGATGGCGGGCCTTGATGGCATTTCCAACAAGATCCATCCGGGCGAGGCCATGGACAAGAACCTCTATGACCTGCCGCCAGCGGAACTGAAGCAGGTGCCAACGGTTTGCGGCAGCTTGCGCGAAGCCTTGGCTTCCCTGGACAAGGACCGCGAGTTCCTCAAGAAGGGCTCGGTGTTCAGCGACGACCAGATCGACAGCTACATCGACCTCAAGATGGAAGAAAACATGCGGACGGAAATGACCCCGCATCCGGTCGAATACGACATGTATTACAGCTGCTAACGAAGGCTGCCCCTCATCCCCGGCTTTGCCGGCACTTCTCCCAAGGGGAGAAGAAATGCAAACAGGCCCCGGCGGTAACGCCGGGGTTATGCTTTGATGGCCGCACCGATACCTGTTTCGGTGTCTTACGCGGCCTCAATCAACCCGCGAGAACGGATAATTCCCACCGTCGTGAAGCAGAATATATTCGTTTTCTTTGGCTTTCGTTCCGCCGGGATTGCGCAGAACTTCACTGCAGAAGAACGTCGTTGACCACACCAGGCAGAGTTGGTCATCTTTCACGTGGGCGCTGCCGCTGCCGACTGACCAGTCGCCATAGGCTATGGCCGAACTGCCATCCGCCGAAATGAATGCACCATGTTCCAAGCCACGCTCATTGCTCAGGCCATGGATGCGGTGGCCGAAGACAAGTGCGTCGATCTCGGCGCCCGTCAGCCGTTGGCCATCAAACTCTTTGGCTGAGAAGTCGTAGGGTATATTGATCCGGCGAAGGCCCTGGATAAGCCGGGTGTTCTCGGGAACATTGAAGAACTTCCGAAACTGCTTCATGATGAAGGGCATGCCACCCTGTTTGACGCGTGCTTCGTTGAAGACTGCAACCATCGCGGTGGCCTCTGCCAACTTGCCGCTCCGGGCGTGGGCGGACGCCAGATAGAGCCGCAACAACGGCAGGTCCGGGTTCAACTGCAACGCTTCTTCGAACGTCTTGATGGCCTCTGGCAGCCGGTCTTGCGCAAACAGGGCCAAGCCCTTGTAGAAAACGAAGACAGCCGGGTAGTGCGGATCGAACTGCATGGCTTTGGCAATCTGCTTTTCTGCTTCTGCAGGACGGCCAGCCCAGATCAACGTGTAGGCCTGGTCGGCATAGCTCCAGGAATCGCTGGGATCGAGGGCTATTGCAGTGGCAAACTCCCTGAGTGCATCGTCGTACCAGCCGCGCTCGCGTGAGATATTGCCTGCCACCTGATGTGAGGTCGATGTCGGGTGGGCCATGGCGAGTTTCAGATAGCGCTGCGTGGTTCTGAAGGCACGGTCCGCCAATATCCCCAGGCTTCCGGTCCATTTCTGGTCGTAGCTGCGGAAATACAGCATGGCGAGAGCAGCGTGGGCACGCCCGTAATCCGGGTCCAATTCTGTTGCCCGCTCGAAATAGGGAATCGCCTTCTTGTAATCCTCTGGTGTTGTCTTCTGGTAGTATTCCCATCCGCGCAGAAACGCTTCGTAGGCTGCTGGAACTGTGGTGTCGTGGCGGCCCAGCGCCAACTGTTCGTCGCCCGTCAGCTGCACGGCCAATGCGCCGACCACGGCCTTGGTCACCCGGTCTTGAAGTGCAAAAATATCCGCATACACGCCATCGTAGCGTTCGGCCCATTGCTGGGAACCGGTTGTGCCGTCAACCAGTTGCACATTGATCCGCACCTGCCCGTCGGCCCGCCGGACACTGCCTTCGAGCACATAGCGGACACCCAGTTCACGCGCCACCTGACGTGCATCGGCAGCCTTGCCCCTGTAGGCAAAAGAGGAATTTCGCGCGATCACGAAGACGCCGGTCAGGCGCGAGATATCTGTCAACAAATCTTCAGCAATGCCGTCGGCGAAGAACACCTGTTGTGGATCATCGCTGAGATTTTCAAAAGGCAGGACCGCGATCGACTGGCGCTGAACCGGTCCCGGTGGCGGGCGGTTGAACCACAGCAAAACTCCAACAATAGCCAAGACAACTACCGTTGCAGCCGCAAATGTCATCCACGATTTCGCGCTACGGCTGGTCTGCTCCTGCGCGCCGGGCTCGAAGACATAACCACGCTTGGGCACCGTCTTGATGATTGCGTGCCTGTCATCACCCAGCGCCTTGCGGATTTCCGTCACGCACTGCACCAGACTGTCATCGGTCACCGCAATTTTGGGCCACACGGCGGACATGATTTCGTCCCTGGCGACAAGAACGCCCGGTTCTGCCGCCAGCAACCTCAGAATGGCCAGCGACTGCGGACGGAGCGCGACTACGGCATTCATACCATCTGACACCGTTCCCCGCGCCAGATCGGCCTCACGGCCATTGACGCGGATGGTGGTGGAGGCAACCGCCGTCATCTTCAATCTCCAAGCTTGAGCCGCGCGAGACTACGTCACCGGTCTCGCGCCAGCAAGTGGCCTGACCCGGCAGGATTTGCGGCGATTTTCGGGTTTTCTTCGCAGCATTTCGGTCCTTGTTCGGGACTTTTCAGACGCGCGCCTGCCAGCATGGTCCGCACCGGTGCAGAGACAAACCATCGGCACAATGACACTTCAGGAGGAAACAATGAAACACTTTTCGGCTCTTGCGATCGCCACATGCCTGCTGACCGGCGGCGCCCAGGCTGAGCAGACCCCGGCATTGCACGGCCTGTTTTGCAACACAGAAGCCCAGGCGCGGGACGTTCTGGAGCACTATGGTTCAAACATGTCGCTTCATGCTGCTGTCGCCAACATCAATGAAGGAGCGGTCAACTGTGTGGTGGCAGACAGCATCCAGTATGTTGTCTCACAGCCACTGATCATCGATACGATTACCCAGAATGGCTTCACCCTCACCATGTACGAGGCAAGCCTTGTCGGCATTCTGGTTGGCGGAAATACCCGTCCGGTTGCACCCCCAATGCGCACCTTCTTCGTGTTGGACAAGCGGCTCGGCGGAGTGGCGACGCTCAGCGGTACGTGAGACCGCCCGCACTCGGTGGATACGCCGGGATTTTTCTGTTTGAATGCACGATTGTGTACTTTCTCAAACTGTGTGACTGTGCGAGGGAGCAAAAATCTAGAAGGCTGTTTTCATGCTGCTGCCACTTGCCAGAATCGTGACGGTTGTCTGCGCCATATTGTTTAATGGCGTTTTTCCTTACGCGCAGACTCTGCCGCTGCCGCAATCACTCGTTGGGGCATCAACCGATGAAGGCGAAAGCCTTCTGGTCGGTGCAGATGCGCGCGAAGCCTATTTTCCGCTGGTGAACAATTTCGTCACCCAGCAAAACCAGGCGTTCTGCGGCGTGGCCAGCATGGTGATGATTTTGAACTCCCTGGAACTTTCGGCGCCGGCTGTCCCAGCCTTTGACCCCTATCGCACCTTCACACAGGATAATGTGCTGACACTCGAAACTGAAAAGGTGCTGCCGGTTGCGGTGATCAAGAAAATGGGCATGACGCTGGACCAGCTTGGAGGCCTGCTTTCGGTGCAGCCCGTTACGGTTTCGGTTCACCATGCGGCGGACAGCAGCGTGGAGGCTTTCCGCAGCGAGGCCCGGGATGCCTTGGCAGCGTCCGGCCGATTTGTCATTGTCAATTATTTGCGCAAGGCGATTGGCCAGGAGCGCGGCGGACATATTTCGCCGCTTGCCGCCTTCGATGCCGAATCAGACCGCTTCCTCATCCTCGACGTGGCGCGCTACAAATACCCTCCCGTGTGGGTGAAAACCGCCGAACTCTTCACTGCCATGAACACGCAGGACTCTGACAACGAGAACAAGACGCGCGGCTATGTGCTGGTGTCAAAGAAATGAGAATTCCTAGACTGGGTAAAAAGGCCGGAGATTAACTTCCGGCCTTTTTTGTTTCTGAATCCAAATCTTACCAGGTGCGGCAATCGTTGTAGGCGCGCCAATAATACTTATCCCATTTCTTGTTGGCATTGACACCACCGGCGACGGCGCCTGTTGCACCGCCAACAATGGCACCGGTGCGCACGGCATGCTTGCCACCGATCGCTGCACCAATCAGGCCGCCGACGACGGCGCCGCCAACCAGGCCGGTAACCACCTGAGGGGCACCTGCCCTGTGGTTAGCCACATCGCGGGCATAGGCCCTGCAATAGCTCTTGCTGGCCGCGTAGGACTCGGTTGCCAAGGTGCCGGACGACAGGATTGCAACAAGGGCCGTGGCTAAAATTTTGCTTCGGGTCATGATTTCATATTCCTTTTTTGGACTCAGGAGCCCCCTCCTGCATTGGGTGGATTATAGACACTCTTACGGTATGGCGAAAGTATGGGATTACCGGGCCGGTTTCCGGGCTAATTTTAACTATTCCAGCCGGGCCGGGAAGCCTGCTGCGCGCAAATCCGTGGCCAGGGCATCTTCCAGCAGCTTAACGATCTGGGTTGATTGGGCACTGCCGCCGAAGGCTTTCTTGCCCTTGATGAAGGTTTCATTGGTTAATTTCGCCAGATCAAGCGGGACACCGAATTCGCGGCCGAAGTTCATGGCAAAGCCCAAGTCTTTCAGCGCTAAATCCATGGTGAAGGCAACGTCATAGCTGCCATTAAGGATAAGCTGGCCCTCGGTTTCGTGGACGAAACTGTTGCCACTGCTGGCCTTGATGGCAGCCCAGCTCTGGGCCAGATCGAGTCCGCCGCGCCTAGCCAACATCAGGGCTTCGCCATCGGCCACGAGATGGATGAAGGCCAGCATATTGGTGATAACCTTGATGATTGCTGCCGCACCCAAGGGGCCCATGTGAAACAGTTGGCCACCCATGGCCTGCAGGACGGGCTTATGCAATTCGAACAGGTCCGTGTCACCACCGGCAAGAACGGTGATCTTGCCTTGAGCGGCAAGGTGAACACCGCCTGTGACCGGAGCCTCCAAGGTGCGCACGCCTTTCCCTGCTGCAAGTTTTGCAAGGCGTTGAATTTCATCGCGGCCCAGGGTGGACATTTCGATCCAGGTTGATCCCGGTTTCAAGCATTCGAGAACTTGCGTCAGGACTTCTTCAGATATGGCGGGGGACGGCAGGCAGGTAATGATGCAATCCACTTTCGCGGCGAGTGCCTTTGGTGTTTCCGCCCATGTGCCGCCGGCGTTCAGATGGCGGGCGCCTAGATTTTTGTTGATGTCGTTGACGATAACATCGAAGCCGTTTCGCAGGAGGCTGGCGGCGAGATGGCCACCAAGATTGCCCAAACCAATGTAGCCGTATTTCATACGTTGACCGGATGATTGGTCATTTCAAGATGCAGCATGTCACCGGTATAGGGGTGAGCGAGAGCCACCTCCTCATTCAGTTCAATGCCGAGTCCCGGCTCCGTTGGCGGGATGATATAGCCCTGCTCCCAGCGGATTGGTTTTTTCAGAAGCTTTGCATAGAAGCCGCCGAAGGTTTCGATGCTTTCGAGGATGAGGAAATTGGGAAGCGATGTGGCAAAGTGAATGTTGGCTGCCGCCTCGACGGGGCCGGCATAGAGATGCGGAGCAATCTGCGCGTAATAGGTTTCAGCCATGCCGGCGATTTTTTTGGCTTCCCAAATGCCGCCGACGCGGCCCAGTGCCATTTGCAGAATGGATGCAGCGCGGCATTCCAGAACGCGGCCAAATTCATATTTGGTGGTGAGGCGTTCACCGGTTGCGATGGGAATTGATGTCCCCCTTGCCACGAGCGCCATTTCTTCCGGTTTCTCCGGCGGGGTTGGTTCTTCGAACCACAGGGGGTCATAGGGCTCGATATGTTTGGCGAAGCGGATGGCGCCGGCGGCGGTGAACTGGCCATGGGTGCCGAAGAGGAGATCGGCCTTGTTGCCTACGGCTTCGCGGATGAGTTTGCAGAATTTGGCGCAGAGTTCCATCGATTCCAGCGAAGGCTGGCGGGGATCGAAACTTGAATAGGGTGCGGCGGGATCAAACTTGATTCCGGTGAAGCCAAGCTTGGCATAGTGCGCGGCGCGCTCGGCGGAGGCTTCGGCGTTCCAATAGATTGCGTCGGTCTGGCCCTTGGCGAGATCGGGATAGATGTAGGTGTAGGAGCGGAGCTTTTCGTGCACGCG
>CAZAMS010000276.1:0-4451 GCA_964486305.1 uncultured Aestuariivirga sp. | reverse complement strand
GGGAGAAGGCGATAACCACAAAGTGCCTTCTCCCGTTCGCAGAATGGGAGAAGGTGCCCGAAGGGCGGATGAGGGCTTTTTGCCGCAAATTTGATTGCGCGACATTGGGGCTCATGACGCCTCTCCGATTTCATTCGTCGCCGTATTGCGCGTGAGCTTGAACCATTGCCGGCAGCCCAGAACGTGCTGCCAATATTCGGTGTGCGGGCCTTTGGGATTGTCGAACAGGAAATAGTAGTCATGCCACCCCTTGAGGTCGCCCTCGCCATGCTTGGGGCGCTGCTTCGCGGCATCGCCGCCATAGCGGAACTCGCTCACGTCTCTCTCACCGCAATGGGGGCATGGAATTCTCATTGCTTGTAGGTCCAGTTACCAATGCCGTAGTCGTCGAGCTCCTTGCCTTTCTCGAAGCGATCAAGGGAATAGCAGCGGTTCAAGTCATGCTCCTCATCATGGGCAATCGTGTGGGCAAAGGTCCAGCCGCTCGCCGGCGTGGCCTTGAAGCCCTGGTAGCACCAGCCACCGTTGAAATAGAGATTCCTGATGTCCGTACGGCAAATGAAGGGGCTGCCATCGGGCGTCATGTCCATGATGCCGCCCCAGTGGCGCAAGAGCCGCAACTTCGACATGAAGGGCAGCAACGACACCGCGCATTCCGCCACGGTTTGAATGCGGGGAAATTGGCCGCGCTGGGTATAGGTATTGAAGCCGTCGATATGGCCGCCGAACACCATGCCGCCCTTGTCGGATTGGGAGAGATAAAACAGCTCCGCTCCCCAGGACACAACGTGATGCACCATGGGTTTCACGGGTTCCGTCACGAAGGCCTGGAGGATGTGGCTTTCGATCGGCAAACGCAGCCCTGCCATTTTGGCCACGTGCGATGAATGTCCCGCGACCGCGATACCAATTTTTCCGCCGAGAATTTTCCCGCGCGAGGTTTCAACGCCCACAGCCTTGCCCTCATCCATGACAAAGCCTGTGACCTCACAATTCTCGATTATGTCCACGCCCAGCGTATCGGCAGCCCGCGCATAGCCCCAGGCTACGGCGTCGTGGCGCACGGTGCCTGCCCGCTCTTGCACTATCCCGCCCCAGATGGGCCAGCGGGCTTCCCTGGAATAATCGAGATAGGGCAGCAGTGCCATCACCTGCCCGCGATCCAGCAGCTCCGCATCAATGCCGTTGAGCCGCATGATATTGCCGCGGCGCGCGAAGGTATCAAGCTGCACCGGGTTCACAGCCAGCACCACCTGCCCGCGGTGTGAGACCATGCAGTTGAAATTGAGATCGTGGGAGAGACCCTCCCAGAGCTTCATCGAATGCTCGAAGAACTGGGTGTTGCCGTCGATCACATAATTGGAGCGGATCAGCGTGGTGTTGCGCCCCACATTGCCGGAACCGATGTAGGCCCGCTCCAGCACGGCCACATTCCGCAAGCCATGGTTCTTGGCCAAATAATAGGCAGTGGCCAGGCCATGCCCGCCGCCGCCTATAATAATGGCATCGTAGGAACTCTTGGGTTCAGGCGAACGCCAGGCTCGCGGCCAGGGCCGATCCGGTGACAGGGCATGCTGGGCAAGCGCCAAGGCTGAGTAAGGTTTGAACACGCCTGACCCACTACCAGAAATCCACGTCAATCGACAAGACGAGGATTTTTCACCTCTCGGCGTTTGGCCCATTCCACCCCTTCGCTGAGCAGCATGGCAACAAATCCCATGGACAGGAAGCCATAGACCAAAGGCATGACCGTGCCATCATATTGCTGGCCAATCCAGGTTCCAGTGCCAATGGCAACCAAGGATGACAGGGTGCCGGAAATGGCCGCCGCCATCCCGGCGATGTGGCCCACGGGTTCCATGGCCATGGCGTTATAGTTGCCGAAGAGAATGCCGCAGCAGAAGAAGGTTACGAACAGGTAAACACCCAGCGTCCACAGCGGCGGATGGCCCGCATAGACCAGGGACACGACAAGGAAAACAACCGAAAACAAGATGCAACCCCGCACCGCCCATTTGGAAAGTGCGCGCATGCCATGACGCATCACCATCCTGCCGTTGAAAATCATGGCACAGGCAATCGCCACGGCAAATACGCCAAACCACACGGCAAACCACTCACCCTGTTCATACTGCTCGGCAAATATCTGTTGCGAGGTTCCGAGGTAACAGATGAAGGCCGCGAAGATGAAACCGACGGCAATCGTGTATCCCCAGGCCATGGGGAAACGGAAAAATTCCTTCGCCGAGCGGGACAAATTTCCCGCAGAGAAACTCACGCGTTTTTCGCGCGGCAGGGTTTCCTCCTGGCGCAGCTCCAGCAGGAGTGCCGCGATCAGGGCCATGCCGATGAAGCCCACGAAGATCATGCGCCAGCTTGCCACGAACAAAACGAGCTGGCCAATTGAAGGTGCCAGGATTGGCACCAGCATGAACACCGACATGACGAAGGACATGATGCGCGCCATGGCAGCGCCGCCCTGCCCGTCGCGGACCATGGCCATGGAGACGATGCGGGGGCTGGCCGCGCCAAAGCCCTGCAGGGCCCGGCCTGCCAGCATCATTTCAAAGCTGGTCGAAACCAAACACAGGGTCGAGCCCGCAAGGAAGATCAGCAGGCCCGCAAAGATGGCGGGCTTGCGCCCGGTGCTGTCTGAAATGGGGCCGTAGAGCAAGGTTCCAATGGTCATGCCGGCAAAAAAAGAGGTAATGATGTATTGCCGCTGGTTGGGATCGCTAACGCCAAACTCGCTGGCAATCGTTCCGATTGCCGGCAGCATCGTGTCGATCGACATGGCCACCATTGCGGTGAGAAGTGCCACAAGGAAGATGAATTCCTTTTGTGAGGTGTGTTCGTTGGACACGGTTCCCGATTCTATTTTATGAAACGCAGGGCGCGCATCACGTCAAAAATATTGTTGGTTTCAACGCGGTTGGTGCGATTGCCGATGTATTGGCAACCCGGGTAAAAACTTTTTTCGTAAGCCAGCGCCGGGCTCACATAGGTCACGTCCAGTGTGAGTTGCCCGGGCATTTGCAATAAGCAATCTTTCAATTTTCCACGCAAGGATTTTTCAACGCCCACCCGGATGGCGTTTTGCGCGGCGAGAGGCGTCATGGAAATGGTGGATTGCCCCCGGCCTTCTTTCACGGCCAGCCTGCCGATATGCGGGTTGGTTTGCTCCACCTCTTCCATCAAGGCCTTGTCGCCGCTGATGAAAACGGTGGGAACCCCAAGACTCGCGGCTGAAAGGGCGCAGAGCCTGAATTCGGAAACCGGTTTGCCGTTCAGCGTTATCATGTGGGTCCGGGTGTTCAGCGTGTGGGCCAAACTGTTGCCTTCCGACCCCACGCTGGCATGGTGACCAATCATCACGAGGCCGGCAAAGCTTTCGTCCAATTCCTGGATCATGCCGTAGGGATGGCCTGACCATTCACGGATCAGCGTAACGTCCGCCGGCAGCAGGGTGGTAATCAGGTTACGCCCACTGTCATGAGCGTCTTTCACCCAGATTTCCGTGGCCCCGGCGGCACGCGCGCCATCAATGGCGGCAATGGCTTCGCGGGTCATGATTTCGCGGAATTCGGCCCAGTCGGCATGGCCCTTTTCGGCCTCGTCCCAATGGGTTATGCCAGTCACGCCCTCAATATCGACACTGATATAGATTTTCATTTTCGCTAAGCTAGTTCCCATGAAGATTGATTCCAACACCCGAAGCGTAGACCTAGACCCGCGCGAGGCGCAGTTCTACGAAAACCCCTATCCCGCCTACCATGAGCTGCGCCGGAAAGTGCCAGCATTCAAATGGCAGCAATATGGCTATTGGTGTTTCGCGGGCCATGAGGATGTTAATGCGCTTTTGCGGGACAGGCGCTTTGGGCGGCAAATTCTCCATGTGGCGACCCGGGAGGAGCTGGGTCTTGCCGAGATTCCGCCCCGCCTCAAGCCTTTCCATGATTTCGAACAGCATTCCCTGCTGGAGCTTGAGCCACCGGTTCACACCCGGCTGCGCGGGCTCGTCAGCCGGGCCTTCCTGTCTCGCCAGGTGGAACGCCTGCGACCAAAAATAGAGAGTCTTTCCAATCAATTGATCGATGGCTTTGAGAAAAAGAATGAAGTTGACCTGTTGTCGGCTTACGCCACACCCATTCCGATCATCGTCATTTGCGAGTTGCTGGGTGTACCCACAGACAAGGCAGATCAGCTTCTGAGCTGGTCCCACGACATGGTGGCCATGTATATGGCACGACGCAACCGCGCCGTGGAGAACGCCGCGGTTGCGGCCGCCATTGCGTTCAGCGATTACATGCGGGGGCTGGTGAATGCGCGCCGCAAGGACTTGCGCGATGATCTGCTATCCGCCCTCATCCGAGCCGAAACCGAGGGACAGAAACTCTCGGAAAATGAACTCATCACCACGGCCATTCTCATTCTCAATGCGGGCCACGAAG
>CAZAMS010000275.1:0-5851 GCA_964486305.1 uncultured Aestuariivirga sp. | reverse complement strand
AGAAGTTTTTCCTTGCTCTCAAAATGGAAATTTATGATGCCAACGGAAAGTCCCGCCGTCTTGGCCACATCAGCCACGGTCAAGGCTGAATAACCTTTACGTGCCAGAACGACGATGGTGGCGTCAATCAGCTGCTGCCTGCGCACGGGCCGGGAGGCCTTGCGGCTTGGTTGAGATGTTGTCACTTCAGTGATTGCCGTCACATTTGCCTCACATTGAATTCAGCTTCAGTAAAGCTAGCGAGAATACAGCCCGCGTCAATACCTGTCACGTCATGGCCATTGCGCCGCATTGACCTCATGACAACTGCCCCATAACAGGGAGAAACGATGCTGGATCACGAACTTCGCCGCGTCCTGAACGATGAAATCCATGGGCGGCCGGGGCTTGCGGTTATAGCCCCTGCCCGCATTACCCATCTGGCCTTCACTCTCACAAAGGTAGACAGCGACCCGCTCTTGCAGGTGACAAAGCTATGCGATGCCTTCGGACTGAAGCCTCCCCTTGAAAGCACCCGTCACCACAGCGCCGATCTTGGCACTGGCCTGTTCAAATATGAGCGCCATGGGGAATTTTACCGGATCAGCGTGACAGCGCAGAATACCCGCAAAAAACTTGAGGCCATATCCCTTCTTCCGCTGGGCTGGATTGAAGAGCTGCCGGGCAAGCGCTTGATTGCTATTCATACGGAAGTCATGTCCAGGGACATGAAAGTGCCGACCCCGGCGTTCCTCAATAAATACTTCGGCCATGCGGATTTGGCGGGATCACGGGTGAGCCATGGCCGGGCCACGGTCTGGACTGATTTCAAAATCGGCGCTGACGGCTATACGCGCATTCTGATCCAGGATCAGGGCCTGACGCCCCTGTCGCTCGGCCGTGTCTCGCGCCGCATCCACGAGATTGAAACCTACCGCATGATGGCGCTTCTGACTTTTCCTTTGGCGCTCGAGCTGCAAGGGCGGCTTGGAACCCTTGAGAAATCCTTGGCAGAAACAATTGAGGGCATGCTGTCAACACATGGTATCGATGAAGACGCGAGGCTGCTCGCCAGCCTCAGCACCACGGCACGCGATGTGGAAGAAATGTCCAACCGCAGCAGCTTTCGCTTTGCTGCCGCACGGGCCTACAGCGCTCTGGTGACAAAGCGCATCGCCGAGCTTGGCGAAGAACGGGCGGTCAACTGCCAGAGGATTGGCGTGTTTCTTGACCGCAGGTTCAGTCCGGCGATGACGACCTGTTCTGCGGTTGCCGAGCGGATTGCCGATCTGGCGCGGCGCAGCGAACGGGCCAGCAACCTGCTTCGCACCCGCGTTGATATTGCGCTGGAAGGCCAGAACCAGCAATTGCTGCGGTCCATGGAAGCGCGCACCAGGCAGCAACTGATGTTGCAGGAAACGGTTGAGGGAATATCCGTCGTTGCGATCAGCTATTATCTCTTCAACATCGTTTCAATATTTGCGAATGGCGCGGCCGAATACTTCTTCGGGGAAGGCGCCAGCTTTCCCGACTGGGCCCTTGTGCCGGTCATACTCCTGCTGGTGTGGTGGGGCATCAGGCGGCTGAAACGGCGCATCAGAAACTCGCATCCCGCAATTCAGACGGCGGCCAGGACATCGGCGAAGGTCACGATCGCCGCCTCGCCTTTGGTTGAGAGGGAATAGATCCCGCGATCCATTTTCATAAACCAGCCATAGACATCTCGCCGGAGGATTGCCGCGGTACGGTCAACTTTCGTTTGCGCAACAATGTCAGAAATTTTTGATGCTCCGGTACTCTTCAAAAATTTCACGCAGCGCAGGGCATCCTGGCGATAGGCCGTAACCAGGGGGCGCTTGCTGCTGCCGCCGGAATTTGGATCACCGACACGGCGCTGAAACTCTTTCAAAAGAACGGCCTTGCGGCGCGGCGCCTTGCGGGGCAGATAAGGTGCGGGATCGAGATAGGCCTCAACCCAATCCCGGTTCACGACCAGCAGGCCGAGACCCAAGCGCTTGCACAGCCGCAAGATATCCTTGGGGAGGGAGCGTTTCGGCTCCGGAATGGCAAGATACACAGCGTCGGTGACCGCCTGGCGGTCAATGCCTTGCAGCAGAAGCTGGAGGGTGAAACCGGTTTTCAGCTCAACAATGACGGGTGGTTCTTCATCCCTGACGGCCAGCACATCACAATCGCCGATTTCGGCTTTGACGTCGTAGCCCTGCGCTTCAAGAAAGCGCTTCACGGGGAGATATAATTCGGTTTCAAGCAAGAGAATAGGCCCTGAGCATATCGCTCAGAGCCTACAATGATTCGTTTACAAAAGATTTATTTGCTGATGAAAACCTCTGCCGTGATGATGGTCTTGATGTTGTCAAAAGCGCTGGCAACGGCTGCCGTATCGGTTGCGACGAAAAAGTTCGAGACCGGGTCGGTCGCACAATTCTTTAAGCGATTGGTGGTGGCATTGTCATCAAGGTCATAGGCAATCGTGATCACGGTAATGCCCTTGGCCTTGACGTTGGTGCAGAGGGCTTCAAGATTTGCTTCACCCTGGGCCACAGTGCGGGTGCTGCCCGGGCCAAAAGCAGGTTCGGTCTGGGCACCATCGGTCAGAACGACGAGGAATTTTTCCGTTTCTTCGTCATCATAGCTTGCTACATCGTCGTCAAACGGCAGATTGTTTGAAAGCATGTGAAAACCGAACTCCACGCCAACTGCAATATGGGTCCAGGCGTAAGTGGTCATCATGTCAAGCCGTGATTTCAGGTAGGTGAAATCATCGGTCAATGGCACCATGAGGAGTTTATTGCTGATATAGCCGCTGCAGCCAGAGGAGATGTGGACGGGCGCCTGGGGCTGACCCCACTTTGTATTGTTGTCTGAGGTTGGCGTTGCGTCAGTCAGATTATAGGGATATTTGCGGTCCTGGGTGCAGCCCAACCAGTCGCCGGAACCGCTCGTTCCCAGAACATGGGACTTGGGCAGGGTTCCATAAACATGATGCGAGAAGGGCACGAGAGCGAATTTCACCTTCTCGGGATTTGCGGCTTCAAGATCGCTGATCAAGTCCTTGGCAGCGTTTTTCATGGCCACATATTTCACCCCCCCGGCAATTGTCTCACTCATTGAGCCGGAGTAATCCAGGACCAGGGCAATCTCGGCTTTCTTGTCACCAGGAATTGAGATTTCAGCACCAACAGAAAGCTTCATGGATTCAAAGCCGGCAAACTTCATAAACGAGGTTGCCATGTTCATGTTTGCTGCAGCAACCACGGTTTCGTCTTCAATCTCAAAGCTGCGCGTGATCTCCCCGTCTGAAAGGATACTATTTTTCAGGTTCATGACAAAGGTTGCCTCTGCCAGGGCCAGCCGCTCCTCGTTGGTTACTTCTGGGGTCGCGGCGGCGGCAAGAGCGGCGGAATCAAGGGCAGACTGCAGTTCTGTTGTATTTGCGACATAACGGACATAGTCGATGGCAGATCCAGCAGCCACAAAAATGGGGACGGCCGACACGGCATAAAGAATTGCAATGGCGCCCCCTTGGCATGTGCCAAAGCGCTTCACGAGGCCTTCCAGTTTTGAACGGATTTGCATCTTTTTCGCTCCTTTGTCTCAATCCGGAACGGCGTCCGGAGGTATGGAGGTCAAGGAGCAAAGCATGATCCAAATGGATGGTTTATGGAGTCTTACCTGCTGACAGGGTTTATAGACTCTTAACTAAAATGGTCGCCTTGCACGCATTGCAGCCGTGAGCGTGCCTTCGTCGAGGTAATCCAGTTCGCCGCCCACGGGCACGCCATGGGCCAGCCTGGAGGTGTTGAGGCCAAGACCCTTTAACCGTTCGGTAATGTAGTGGGCGGTGGTTTGGCCCTCCACCGTGGCATTGGTGGCCAGCACGACTTCGCGCATGCCTGTGGCGGAAGCGCGCTCAATCAGGTGGTTAATGGCCAGGTCTTCCGGCCTGATGCCCTCCATGGCGGAAAGGGTTCCGCCGAGCACGTGGTAAAGGCCGGTCCAGGCGCCGGCGCGTTCAAGGGCCCAGAGATCGCCTACCTCTTCAACCACGCAGATCGTCGTGCGGTCTCGCCTGGGATCAACGCAAATTGTGCAGGGGTCAATCGTATCGACATTTCCACACTCTCCACAGACCGTGACCTTGTCCTGGGCATCAGCCATCGCAAGCGACAGGGGGGACAGGAGTTTTTCACGATTCTTGATCAGATAGAGTGCGGCGCGACGGGCCGAGCGGGGGCCAAGTCCCGGCAATTTTGCCAGGAGCTGAATAAGCCGCTCAATTTCAACGCCTGCGGTTCGTTTCATTTCAGAAGGGCAGCTTCATGCCCGGCGGCAGAGCCATGCCGCCCGTCACCGATTTCATTTCCTCGGCCATCAGGGCTTCGCTCTTGGCCTTGGCATCGGCGTGAGCCGCCACGATGAGGTCTTCGAGAATTTCCTTCTCATCTTCTTTCAACAAGGAGGCATCCACATGAAGGGCCGACATGGCGCCTTTGCCGGTGAGCGTTACTTTCACCAGTCCGCCACCGGACTGGCCGGTTACCGTTGCCGCTTCCAATTTGGTTTGCATGTCCGCCATGCGCGACTGCATGGCCTGGACCTGCTTCATCATGTCACCGAGATTCTTCATCATTTTCTTCCATTGGTTTCAAGGTTTCGGGATCGCGCACATCGGTAACGGTGGCACCGGGAAAACGCTTCAAGATGGCTTGCACAGAAGGCTCTTCACGGGCCTCGCGGAAGGCGGATTCCCTTGCATCTTTTTTCTGGAGAGCGAGTGGTTTTTCACCACCCTCCTTGGCCACAAGCACCATCCAGCGGCGGCCGGTCCAGGCCTCAAGCTTGCGCGACAGTTCGCCGGGAAGCCCCGGAGAGGCGCCCTGTTCCATGGCCAATTCAATCTGGCCTGGGGCCACGCGAATGGGCCTGACAAAGCGTTCAAGATCGCCCTTCAGTTTGACGTCGCGTTTTTCAACGGCGAGGGCAATGATATCGGCAAAGGTTGAAAAGGCGCGAGTTTCAGTCGGCGCTTGCGGGGCTGACAGTTCCGGTTTCATGGCAAGTGAACCCACGGTTTCCGCAATTGGTTGATCGCGTTTTTGCGGCTGTGCCATGACGATAGGCGAGGGTTTTTCGGTAGGCGGATTCTGTTTTGCCAGTTTTAGCAGTTCTTCACCGGGAGGCACGTCAGCCGCATGGGCCAGGCGAATGAGCACCATTTCTGCGGCAAGCAGGGGCTGGCCCGCATAGCTCACCTCAGTGATGCCTTTCAGCAGCATTTGCCAGGCCCGCGTAAGATGGGCCATGCCGAGGCGCGTGGCGTAATCGCTGCCGCGCAATTTTTCAGCCTCGGTGCGTGACGGATCGGTCAAGGCAGAGTCTTTCACCACTTTCAGCCTTGTCACCCAATGGACGAAATCAGCGAGATCATTGAGGATGGTTTCGGGATCGCCGCCGCCTTCATGCTGGGCTTCAATTTCGTGAATGGTGCGGGCCGTGTCACCGGTCATCACCGCATCAAACAAATCAATGATGCGCGAGCGGTCGATGAGGCCCATCATGCCGGCAACGTCAGCAGATTTTACTACGCCTTCGCCATAGGCAATGGCCTGATCCAGTAACGAAAGGCCATCGCGTACGGAGCCTTCGGAAGCCCTGGCAATCATGCGCAGGGATTCTTCATCGATCATGACATTCTCAAGCGTAGCAATACGGGCGTAGTGCTGCATGAGAAGTGCCGCATCAAGCCGCTTCAAGTCAAAGCGCTGGCAACGTGACAGAATGGTGACGGGAACTTTGCGAATTTCCGTGGTGGCAAAAATAAATTTGATGTGGGGCGGCGGCTCTTCCAAGG
>CAZAMS010000274.1:0-1705 GCA_964486305.1 uncultured Aestuariivirga sp. | reverse complement strand
CCCCTTGAGGGAGAAGGTGGCGCGAACGCGCCGGATGAGGGGGCTGTCTTCACTGAGACGTGTCTGGCATACCCCTCACCCGTCAGCCTTCGGCTGCCACCCTCTCCCTCAAGGGGAGAAGGGTAAGAAAGATAAACCGGTATGGCATTATTTATGGAAACCGGACTTTCCAGCAATCCATTCGACGCCTACAAACCACCCCCATGACATGCAAATTATCCGTGAATGTGAATGCCATTGCCTACCTGCGCAACCGCCGAAGCTTGCCTTGGCCTAGCGTTGAGGGCTTGGGGCGCATTGCTTTGCAGGCGGGGGCGGCGGGGCTGACCATTCATCCGCGCCCGGATGAGCGCCATATTCGCAACAGCGATGTTCCAGTTCTGTGGGACTTGATCCGCAAGGAATTTCCCACCCGCGAGTACAATATTGAAGGTTACCCCGATGAGCGTTTTCTCAAACTGGTTGAAGCCAACCGACCTGACCAAGTTACACTCGTTCCAGATGATCCCTCACAAGGCACATCTGACCATGGCTGGGACATTTCGCAGAATCATTCGTTCCTAAAGGATGTGACAGCGCGGCTCCAGGCGGGCAAGATGCGGGTTTCGATCTTTGTTGATGCTGATCCAGTATTGGCCGAACTGGCCAAATCAGTGGGGGCTGACCGCATTGAAATTTACACGGGGCCCTATGGTGGCGCGTTTGATGTTGCTGTGCGTGAACTCGAATTTGATAAGATCGTTGTCACGGGAAAGGTTGCGGAATTTGCCGGCCTTGGCCTCAACGCGGGCCATGATCTGACGCGGAAAAACCTGCCGGACCTTGTGGCAGCGTTGCCCAATCTTGCCGAAGTGTCAATCGGCCACGCCATTGTCGCCGATGCACTCACTTTCGGCATGGCCGAAACCGTGCGAATGTTCAGGGATGCCATTGGCGATGTCTGAAATTTCTACCCTCATTTCAATCGGGCTGGTGCAGGTTGTGGCGGTGATCAGCCCCGGTCCGAGCTTTCTCATTACGGCGCGCACGGCAGTGGCGCGCTCGCGGTTTGATGGCGTGAAGGTCGCCCTGGGACTGGGGGCCGGCACTTTGGTCTGGGTGACGGCCACGCTGCTCGGCCTTAATATTGTTTTCCGTGCTGTTCCCATTCTTTTTTTGGGCATGAAGATAATCGGTGCGCTGTTTCTTGTGTGGATCGCCTGGCAGATATTTCGCCATGCCAAAGATCCCATTGCCATGGATGCCCCCGACGGCGAGGCTGTGGCCAACCCCTTCATGAAGGGCTTTCTTACGCAGATTTCAAATCCGAAAGTGGCGGTGTTTTTTGGTTCGATTTTTATTGCGATGTTACCCAGTGACGTGCCTGTGTGGATGACGCTCGCGCTCATCGCCATCGTGACCTTCAATGAAATCTGGTGGTATTCCGTTGTGGCGCTGTTCTTTGGCGCTGGCCCGGTGCGGCGGTTTTATATCCGCGCCAAGGTCTGGATTGACCGGGTGACGGGACTTTTCCTCGGTGGTTTGGGCCTGCGCTTGCTCTGGGGCGCCAGGGAAGCCGCATAGGCCCCATGCTTAATGGAGCTTGCCTTAACCCGGCCAGCCCGCTAATTCCCGCGCTGATATTTCAACAGGGACCATTGACATGCGCGTTTATTATGACCGGGATGCTGACGTTAACCTCATCAAGGGCAAGAAGGTTGTCATT
>CAZAMS010000273.1:0-8531 GCA_964486305.1 uncultured Aestuariivirga sp. | reverse complement strand
GCTTGCCGATGACGCGCGCTTGGGCGGTTCGAATCATCCGGCGACGTTATGGCAAGAGATTCTCTCTTGTGAATCCCTCGCAAGCGGTTCTACGCCCCCGTGTCGCAATTATGACTCAGTTATTTATGGACGAGCCCTAAGTGTATTAAGGCGTATCATCCCAATGGGATCGGTATTTTCGGACCTTTCCCGAACGGCATCCTCTAGCGCATCGGACGAGCAAGTGGAATCACTTGCGAGAGGAAAGATGCGCCAGATTAAAAGTGCCAGAGCAGCTTGTCGACGGTCAGTTGACCGTCGGCTGCTCTAGGCTTGTATCCGACAGAACGGTTTTGTTCGATGCCAAAGTTCAATTCACGGTGTCAATTTATCTGAACCCGGACAGGTCACCAACTCATACAGTATCGTTGTCAGGCAGCCATGCCAGATACTTGCACGCGGTCTCGCCAGAAATCCGACTTTGTCAGGAGATGAAACTTCCTGGCGTCACCGGTTACCGGATCTCGCTGCGTGACGGCGAACACGTGAACCGGGGACACTATCGACGCGAGGCGAGCATCGAATTCGCGCCCGTAGCCGCGGAAGTGCAGATTCCTGGTGGGGTCCGCGAAGCCCCAATCTTCGGTCGTTTCGCCCGTATCGGCGCGTGGCACCGCTAGAACAAGAAACCCCCGCAAAGACAGAATTCGAACGAGTTCGCGGATCGCCTGCTCGTCCTCTTTCACATGTTCCAGAACATGCGAGCACATTACGACATCATAGGTCGCATCTGGCCGGGTGATCGACTGGATGTCGAGGGAGTTCGCGCCATCGAAAATTGAAGTTTCCGCGCTGGCGAACCAAGAATCATCGACGGTAGGATCTGGGCTGAAGCGGATGAGCCGATAGTAGGAAAAACGTTGGCGATCACTTATCGCATCTATGGCAGCTCGCATGACGCGATGACGCTCCAGCGAGCCGCAACCTACGCAGCGGGGCGGTACTCCACCATTGCTCAACCGCCCCAAAGGCCCCGGAATGAAATGAAGGTTTCCGCATATATTGCAAGGGGTCATGATATGCTCCCTTCCCCGAAGACCACAGGACGACCGGCCTCTAGATGCTGAATTTTGGAATTACCAGACCTTCGTTACGATGCAAAATCAATATCCAAACATAAGAGCTAACCAAACCGACATCCACCAGATGACTACTTTGTTAAGTTCAATGATTGCGCAAACTGGCGTCATAGGCAAGACTAGAGCAGCCGACGGTCAACTGACCGTCGACAAGCTGCTCTGGCACTTTGAATCTGGCGCATCTTTCCTCTCGCAAGTGATTCCACTTGCTCGTCCGATGCGCTAGGCTTTCGCTTTGGGGTCTGCGATGCTTCAAAGTCGGTGACACCAGTCCAATCCGCGCAATAAGCGTCTTATCCGGCGAATGCGGGCTTAAATCTCCTGGCCTTGGGTATATCCCTTCAGTCTTTGAAGCATGTCCTGCGCCGTCAGGCGGGTAACGGGATGGCGCCACTGCCCCGTTAGTTCGGCAATGGGTTTCAAAACGAAAATACGCTCGGCAATTCCTGGATGGGGCAGAATTAGTTTTCCCGAAGATTTGATGAGGCCATGATAGTCAATGATATCAAGATCAAGCGTGCGCGGGCCCCAGCGTACAGCCCTTCTTCTTCCTGCCAGTCTTTCAATGGCATGGAGTTTTTGCAGCAAGGCCAAGGGCGGCAAATGTGTTTCGATGCAAGCAACCGCATTCACAAAAGGCGGTTGATTGGGTTTTCCAAAGGGGGCGGTCAACAGCAGCCGAGAGGCCTCGACGAGTTTCAGGCCATCCTGGTTCAGAACCTGCAAGGCGTGCTGCACGCTTTGATGGGGGGCACCCCAGGGGCCCGGTATATTACTGCCTATAGCGATAAGGATCATGATGCGGAATGTCTTCAACTAAATTTAGAATTTCTGCTGCGTCATTTTCAGGAACCGCGATTGGGTATCGCACGTGGGTGATGAACCCATCTTTCGAAATGAGCGTAATGCGCCGCAAATAACCTTGCGTGCCGGCCATGAACGTGGGCAGTCCGAGCGCGCTGGAAAAAAGTTTCTCTTGATCAGAGAGCAAGGGCACACGAAGCGATGTTCTTTTCACAAACTCACATTGCCAGGCCGTGTCCTGAAAACTGAGGCCAAGGATTTTGATATCACGTTTTTGGAATTCATCGTAACGAGTTGAAAAGGCGTGTGCTTGTGGCGTCGACCCGTGAGCCCCCGGGATGTTGTCCCAGTCTGGCGGATCTGGAAAACCGGGCCTTCCCGTATAGGGAAAACAGAAAATAACAAATGTTCCATTTGCAGCCGAAAGATTGAATGTGAAACCGTCAGTGGACGGAAGGTCGAGATCAGGCAATCGGCGGCCAATGAGATGTTGCACGGCTCATCCCTTGTCGCGCATCAACCGGGATTTTTCTCGGCTCCAGTCACGGTCCTTGATTGACTCGCGCTTGTCGTGGAGCTTCTTGCCCTTGGCCAGGGCGATGTCCACCTTGGCGCGGCCGCGGGGATTGAAGAATATTTTCAGCGGAATGATCGTCAGTCCTTCGCGGGTAATGCCCACAGTAAGTTTTTGTATTTCCCTGGCATGGAGCAGAAGCTTGCGCGGACGTTTGGGATCGTGATTGAAGCGGTTGGCTTCACGGTATTCCGGAATATTGGAATTCAGAAGAAAGAGTTCGCCCTTTTTCACGGCGGCATAGGCTTCGGCCAAATTGGTGCGGCCTTCGCGCAAGGATTTTACTTCGGACCCTTGCAAGGCAAGGCCGGCTTCAAAGGTTTGAAGAATTTCATATTCGTAGCGGGCACGGCGGTTGTCGGCCACCACCTTGATGCCTGTCTGCTTGCGTGCCGCTTTTGCGCCACCGCTTTTTGAAGACATCTCAGTTCAGCAGCCCCGCATGTACCATGGCAGCGCGGACGGTTTTCTTTGTTGACTCCGTTACCGGTATCAAGGGCAACCGTGTGTCCGGCAGGCAATGGCCAAGCAGGCTGACGCCATATTTCACCGGCCCGGGGCTTGATTCAACAAACATGGCGTGGTGCAAAGGCATGAGCCGATCCTGCAGCAGCAAGGCTGCCGCATAGTCACCCTTCAAAGTTGCGTCCTGCAATTGCGCACAAAGGCGCGGCGCCACATTTGCTGTCACCGAGATGCAACCAACGCCACCATGGGCGTTAAAGCCCAGGGCCGTTCCATCCTCGCCCGAAAGCTGAATGAATTTTTCGCCCGAAGCCAAGCGCTGCAATGAAGGCCGCGTCAAATCGGCAGAGGCGTCCTTCGTGCCAACGATGTTGGGTACATCCTTGGCCAACCGCGCCAGCGTTTCCACTGATATGTTGGCCACGGTGCGGCCCGGCACATTGTAAACAAAAATTGGAATTTTCACGCTTTCGGCCACGGCGCGGAAATGGGCGTAGATGCCGTCCTGGGTGGGCTTGTTGTAATAGGGTACAACCACGAGGGCGGCATCGGCCCCTGCCTTTTCGGCATGGACGGTGTATTCAACGGCTTCTGCCGTGTTGTTAGAGCCGGTGCCCGCAATAACCGGCACCTTGCCAGCGGCCACTTCGACGCAGATTTCAACGACGCGCTTATGCTCGACAGGCGAAAGGGTTGGCGATTCGCCCGTGGTACCCACCGGAACAAGTCCATTCGTGCCTTCTTTGATCTGCCAGGCCAAAAATTTCCGAAAAGCGGATTCATCCACCTTTCCGTCCTTCATGGGGGTAATCAAAGCGGGAAATGAACCTCTAAACTGCACGGCAAACCTCTATGGTTAATAAATTGGAAACCTTTGGCGGCTTACGACTGGGGTGTGCCGCGACTGGACTGTGCGGCACCTTAGACGTTCATATTCAGACCGGCAAGGCGCCGTTTTGAGTCGTAAGACTGGCATAATTGGGTTATAGAGCGAGTCAAAAAGGGGCTAAAGGGCAAAAATTTTGATGCTAACGCGAGCATTTGGCAGACTGGTTATCGGCTCAGTTCTTCTGGGCCCGGTACTTGTGTCCACGGCTGTGGTTTTCACGCCCGCCTCTGTCATTGCAGCTCCGCAAGCCAAGAGCCTTGCGCTTCAAGCCACCGAATTGGCGCTCAAGGGCCATTTCTCGGATGCGGGTCCATTGGCCCAACGTTCGGGCGATGAAGCGGCAATCAAGTTGGTTGAACTTCTGTATCTCAAGGACCATTGGCAGGATGCAGGCTATGGCCGCATCATGGATTTTCTCAACGCAGCCCCCAAGTGGCCACTTGCCGAGACATTCATGAAGCGCGCCGAACAGGCGCTCTATAACAATCGCGAGCCGGCTTACCGGGTCCTTTCGCATTTTGCCAAACGTCAACCGGTTTCGATTGAAGGGAAATTGGCACTGGCGCGCGCCTACTTGGCCCAAGGTGACAACCGAGCCGCCCGCGACCTTGTCAAGAAAGTGTGGAACGAACCCGGGGTTGATGCTGCATTTGAAAAATCCATTGCTTCAGAATTTGGTTCGTTGCTGACTGCTGACGATCACAAACGCCGCATGTGGCGCCTGGTCTATGCGCAGGAATCAAATGCGGCGATCCGCAATTCCAAGCGTTTGGGTGGCGATTATCAAAATGCCGCCAAGGTCGCGCAAGGGCTGCTGCGCGGCGTTGCCGGTGCTGACAAGCAGTATGGCAAATTACCTTCGGCGATGCGCGAGCAGCTGGGCATGAAATATGCGCTGGTCCGTTACCTGCGGAAATTGGAACGCTATTCCAAGGCGCGGGCGATTCTTGCGACCATTCCGGGTGATGCTGGAGACACCGATGCCTGGTGGGTGGAACGCCGCATTGTTGCACGCCATTCGATTGGCATTCGCCATAAAGAATCCGAGAAAGCAGCCTATCAAATTGCCAAAGCCCATGGTTCAGCCAAGGGGGCCAATGCGGTTGAAGGCGAGTTTCTGGCAGGCTGGATTGCATTGCGTTCATTGAAGGATCCTGAGACTGCCCTTCGGCATTTTAGCAAGCTTGAAGAGATCGCGGAATCGCGCACGGAAAAAGCGCGGGCCCAGTATTGGGTTGGCCGGTCTCATGGTGCCCTTGGCAACAGGGAGAAGGCGCGCGCGGCCTATGAAACAGCAGCGGAGCATTCAACGATCTATTATGGCCAATTGGCCCGCGAGCAAATTGGACTTGGCAAGGTTCCAAAGGATATCAAAAGCGGGCAGCCTTCCGCCGAGGCTAAATCCACTGTGGAACGTGATGAAGTGGTCCGGGCGTTTACCCTGATGGTCAAGGCCAAGGCCACATCGTCACTCAACATGTTCGTGTGGTCCCTGGCCAGCCGCTTTAACAATGTCGACGAAATGAATGCGGTTGCAGCCCTTGTCAAGCAACATGGCAGTACGACAATGGCGTTGCGGCTTGCCAAGGCTGCCGGCCAGCGAAATGTCGATATTGACGATTGGGCCTATCCGACTAAGGCACTGCCAGACTGGAAACAGATGGGCAGGCCAGTTGAGCAATCGCTGGTTTATGGCCTGTCGCGGCAGGAAAGCGAATTTGATCCCAAGGCCGGAAGCAAGGCAGGGGCGCAAGGTTTGATGCAAATCATGCCGGGAACCGCCAAGCTCATTTCAAAACAATATCGCCTGCCCTATGCGCCGGCGAAACTGATGGGCGATCCGGCTTACAACATGAAGCTCGGGGCGGCACACCTGGGTGATTTGATTGACGAATACAACGGGTCCTATGTGCTCACCCTGGTTGCCTATAACGCCGGACCCCGGCGGGTGCGTGAATGGGTAGCGGAATATGGCGATCCGCGCAGCGGCAAGGTGGACGCTATTGATTGGGTAGAATCCATCCCGTTCCAGGAAACCCGGCAATACGTGCAAAAGGTCTTGCAGAACACGCAGGTCTACCGGGCGCGCCTTGCCCCTAAAACGATGCGTCCCATGTCGGCTGATCTCAGGCGCGGCGGGCCAGCGCCAATTTCTGTTGCTGCAGCCGGGAACAATGGACCTGACTCCTGTTTTGGCTCTTCCATAGGCGCACTCATCGCGCGTTGTGACTGACGCTTCTGATTACAGGTCTATCCATTTTCGAACTGACGATAGCTTGAGGCTGTTTGCGCGGGACTATTCTTCCGCAAACAACTCCCTGACGCCCGTGCTCTGCCTGCCCGGGCTCACGCGCAACAGCAAGGATTTCGAGTCAGTGGCGCCGTGGCTGGCGCGTGAACGGCGTGTTATCGCCCCTGATTTTCGTGGCCGTGGCCTGTCGCAGTATGCCGGGGATTCCGCGTCCTACCGGCCTGATGTTGAACTTGCCGATATGATTGGGCTTTTAAACTTTCTGAAGGTTGGCCGTGTCGCGGTTATTGGCACTTCACGTGGTGGAATCGTAGGCATGTTGATGGCTGCCCTGCACCGGGACAGGCTTGCGGGACTGTTTCTCAACGACATCGGGCCAGTGCTTGAGCCCGCCGGATTGCTCCGTATACGGACATATCTCGGTGTGCAAACGAAATTTGAATCATGGGATGCAGCTATCGACGGCTTGAAATCAAATAATCCGGGATTTCAATCACTCACTGCTGAGGAATGGAGAGCGTTTGCGCATCGTGTCCACAAGCAGGTAGATGGCGTGCCCTGCGCCGACTATGACATGGCATTGGCCGATACGTTTCCGGCCATAGAGGAAATCAATGCGGGCCGTGTTGCAAGCCTTTGGGAACTTTTTGGCAGCATCAAGGGTATGCCTGTTTCGGTCTTGCGCGGAGAGCATTCTGATCTTCTGGCCCCCGCTACTGTCACGGGGATGAAAGAGATGAACGCAGATATTGATGCAACCACCGTGTCAAACCGTGGCCATGCGCCGTTTCTTGATGAAGAGGCAGCAAAAACGGCAATAGTCCGCTGGCTTGAACAGGTCGATAATTCCGGCCATGATCGTATCTAAATCACGTCCGCCAATGATTGAAGCAGGCTCCGCAGGGCCCTCATCCGGGCTTCGCCCACCTTCTCCCATCCTTTGGACGGGAGAAGGCAAAACTTTCAAAGATTATCGCCTTCGCCCGTGCTCGGGCTTGACCCGAGTATGGGAGAAGGTGCCCGACAGGTCTGCGAAACTTCAGTTTCGCTGGGATGAGGGCCTTTACTTCCGCGTGCGTGGGCCGGGCTGGGTCTGGCCGGCCTTGCTCTTCATTCCACCGGTTCCGAAGAGCTTTGCGAATTCCTCTTCATTGCCGTCTGCCAACAGCCTGCATTGCCTGGTCCATTCTTCGCGCTTGATGCGGCCATTGAATTTCAGGTGATCATCGACCCAGGCGATTTCCTCCGCCGTCCAGGCCGCGATCTGGTCAAAGTGGAAGAAGCCAAGATTGTGCAGGACCTTTTCATTCTTTGGGCCAACCCCGCTGATTCTTTGGAGCTTGTCGGCCTTGCCGCCGCGGGCAGCCGAAATGCCCTTCGGCCTGTCCATCTTGCCGGCATCTGCGGCGAGTTCAGCAGCTTTAGGGGCCATGGGAACTGCGGTATGGGCTGCTTTCGACGGCGCAGCTGCGGCTGGCGCAGCGGTTTCCGCCCCAGCTTCACCGAACATCAGGCGTAACAGGTAGCCAAAAATGCAACCGATGAAAAAAGCAAGGAGCATCCAAAGGACAAGTTCCAAAAGGTAATGTGACATCATTCTTTCCTTTGTTAGCCTTGGGACGCATTATTCTTCCGGACACAGGTCATCCAGCCAACCCAGATACCAAGTGCCATACTCAGCAGCACAAGCCACCAGTTTTGTTCGACAACAATCCACGTATCATGAAAATTGAAAAGCTCGTTCATGTCCTTATCCTTACTTCACCATGGTGATTTCAACACGGCGGTTCTTCTTTCGCGCCGCAATGCTTTTTTCCGCATCCACAGGTACGGACTCACTGAAGCCCTTTGTACTCAGCCTTGACGCATCGACGCCTGCGGCAGCCAAGGCAGTGACAACAGTGTGGGCGCGCGCCTCACTCAGCGCTTGGTTATACAGTCTTGGACCGAAAAAGTCCGCGTGACCCGCAATCTCCGCTTTCATCGTAGCACACCGCGTATCCTTGAGAAGGGCGGCATACTGATTCATGGCCACGTCCAGTGGCGGCTTTAGCTGCGTGTTGTTGAATGCGAATCGAATGGGAAAAATTGCACTGATTTTGCCCAGCACACCGGCGCAATCATAGGGTGGCGAAGATGCTGGCTCTTGCGGCGCAGGCTCAACAGCCGGTGCAGGATCGACCGTTGGTGCTGGCTCCAGTAGGTCCTATTGGTCTCTTTCTGCCTCCTGCTGGTCCCTGGCTGGCTCCTGTAGATCCTATTGGTCTCTTTCTGCCTCCTGATGGTCCTTTGCTGGAACCTGTAGGTCCTATTGGTCTCTATCTGCCTCCTGCTGGTCCCTGGCTGGCTCCTGTAGGTCCTATTGGTCTCTATCTGCCTCCTGCTTGTTCCTGGCTGGCTCCTGAAGGTAGTATTGGTTACTTACTGCCT
>CAZAMS010000272.1:0-2280 GCA_964486305.1 uncultured Aestuariivirga sp. | reverse complement strand
CGCAAAGCTGGTTTCGTTCTTTGTCGACGGTGTCGATGTCGTGGCGGGGCCGGGAAGCGATGCGGATGCTTTAGCAAGCGATGCGTTTTCTGGGACGGTCACGGGGCGCTATGCCGGGCGCATTACGGGTTCGAAATTCACTTTGGACGGCAAGGTCATCAATCTCCTGCCCAATGTCGGACCGGATCATCTGCATGGTGGGCCGAAGAGTTTCTGCAATAGCTTGTGGGAAGTCTCCGATGTGCTACAGGGGCTGCGCTTTACGATACATTCGCCCGATGGTGACCAGGGCTATCCCGGTGCCATGGATGTGAGCGCCACCTATCGTCTGGCCGACAATGTCCTGTCGCTTGATTTTGAGGCGACGACGACAAAGCCCACGGTGATCAATCTTACCAACCATGCCTACTGGAATTTGGCTGGCACGGGTTCAGGCCTGACCCAAGAAGTCGAAATGCCAGCCGATCATTATCTGCCGCTGCATGGACCCAAACTTCCGACGGGCGAAATCAGGGATGTGACCGGCACGGCGTTTGATTTTCGCAAGCTTCGCAAAGTCGGGCAGGCCTATGACGCATGTTTTTGCCTGAATGGCCAACGCGGGCAATTGCGCAAGGGTCTTACCCTGCGCGATCCCGCATCGGGCCGTGTGATGGAAGTCTATACGTCGGAATGCGCCATTCAATTCTATACGGCCGATCATTTCGGGCCAGCGATACCTGGCAAATATGGCCACTTGGTGCAGCATGGTTCCATTGCGATTGAGCCGCAGAATTATCCCGACGCACCGAACCATGCTAACTTTCCCTCCTCCGTGCTGCGCCCCGGCGAGGTCTATCGCCACAGGATTGAGTGGCGGTTTTCGTAAAGACCCACTTCTTTCTCATCATGCCCGTGCTCGACACGGGCACGTCCGGCATTCTCAACCTACCTCAAATCGTCGAGACAAGTCCTGTCATGATGATGGATTTGATATTGCGTACCTACAAAAAATTATAGGGGTCCACATCAATTCCGAGTTGAATTGAGCCCTTAGGCTTTATGTCCTTCAGCCATTCCCGCAGGAAAGCCTGGATATTCACTTCGCGCGGGGCCTTGACGAGAAAGCGCCAGCGATAGCGCCCACGCACGATGTGAATGGGGGCCGTTGCTGGCCCCAGTATTGTCACCGCTTCGCCCACAGGAGCTGCCCTTGCGAGAAGCCTTACGAAGCGTTCGGTCTCTGCTGCATCGCTTCCGGCAATGATGACAGCTGCAAGCCTGCCATATGGTGGAAGCCCGGCATTTTCACGGATGAGTTTTTCCTGGGCGAGATAGCCTTCGCGGTCACTCTTTTTCAGGGCCTGCATGAGAGGATGTTCCGGCACATGGGTTTGCACCAGGGCATGGCCCGGCTTTTCTCCGCGGCCAGCGCGGCCTGCGACTTGCGCCATGAGGGCCCAGGTGCGTTCACCGCCGCGGGGGTCAGATGATTCCAGTGCCAAATCCGCATCGACGACGCCCACAAAGGTGAGAAACGGAAAGTGATGGCCCTTGGCCACGAGTTGGGTTCCGATCACCAGATTGTATTCTCCCTTGGCAACGTCCCTGATAACATCGCGCAGGAATATGCCGCGTGCCAAATCGCTGGAAAGGACTGCAAGACGCGCCTCGGGAAAGCGTTGTGCCGCTTCCTCCGCAAGGCGTTCAATGCCGGGGCCGCAGGGCACGAGCTTGTCTTCGACCCCGCATTGCGGGCAGGCCTTTGGCGTTGGCTCATGATGGCCGCAGTGGTGGCACATGAGTTGGCGGCGAAAGCGGTGCTCCACCAGAGAGGCGGCGCAGTTGGGGCAATCCATGCGGTGGCCGCAGGCGCGGCAGACGGTAACGGGGGCATAGCCTCTTCGATTGAGAAAGAGCAGCGCCTGATCGCCTGCCATCAATGTGGCGGTGATGTTCTCAATGAGCGGCGTTGAAAGCCATGCGCCGGTTTCGAGGGGAGCTTTGCGCATATCAACGAGATCAATTTCAGGAAGTTCGGGACGGCCATGCCTGTCGTTCAGTTTCACATGGCCATAGCGGCCACGGTCGGCATTGACGATCGATTCAAGTGAATGTGTTGCCGAAGAAAGGATGACGGGAAATTTTCCGATTGCACCGTAGAGCACGGCCATGTCGCGGGCGTGATAGGTCACACCATCATCCTGCTTGTAGGCACTTTCATGTTCCTCATCGACGACGATAAGCCCCAGTTTTTTCCACGGCAGAAAAAGGGCTGAACGCGCACCGACAACGATTTTT
>CAZAMS010000271.1:0-1928 GCA_964486305.1 uncultured Aestuariivirga sp. | reverse complement strand
CCCTGAGTAGCCCCCCGGTTGCAAGATTGTCCCGGAGCTTCGGGTACGGCTCATGCAGCGCGCCCGGAATGGTTCCATGGCGCTCACGTTCCGATTTTTCCCGCAGATCAATGAGGGCCACATCCTGCCGCCCAATCAATTTCATGGCGTCAACGGCCTGAATCGCCCAGCCCTTCTGCGCCACGGCATCCTGGGCCAGGCCGATGCGCATGTTGGCTGGAACCGCCACATCCATCATTTTCGGGTTTGGCAGTTTCAGATTGCTCATGAGTTCCACATATTCGTCCACGGACTTTACCTGAAGCCTGGGATTGCTGCGCCGTTCCTCGCCAATGGTGCTGACCGTATCGCCCTTGTAGTCATGGGCCGGGTAGACCAGCGTGTCGTCCCTTAGCTTCAGCAACCGGTTGAAGATCGAGTCATATTGCGCCCGGGCATCGCCGTTCTGGAAGTCGGTTCTGCCGGTGCCGCGGATCAGAAGGGTGTCTCCGGTGAAAACCCGGTCGTCCATGGTGAAGGAATAGGAATCGTCGGTGTGGCCGGGCGTATAGATGACATCGAGGCTGACGCCTTCAATGTCGAGCTTGTCGCCATCGGCCAGGCGCAGCGAGACAACATCGGCCTTGGAATGCTCGCCCATCACGGTTACGCAGCGGGTCCGGTCCCGCAGCGCCCCAAGCCCGGTTACGTGGTCGGCGTGGAGATGCGTGTCGACCGCCTTGACCAGGCGGAGATCGAGTTCATTCATGAGCTGAAGGTAACGATCCACCTTCTCCAGGACCGGATCGATGATCAGCGCCTCGGCCCCCTTGCGGCTGGCGATGAGATAGCTGTAGGTGCCCGAGACACTGTCAAAAAGCTGGCGAAAGATCACGGCCGTCCTCCCCAATGGTGCAGCGCAGCAACCATCCGGTCGCCCGCCCGCTGAAGCTCAGATTGGCCAAAATAGCCGGTTCCGCCCCCTGGTGGCGAACACTTTTCGGACACAATCCCTTCCTAGCTTTTAAGCGGGGAATATGGAGGACGTCATGTTTTTTCACAAGAGTAAGCCACTTGCCACAGGTCTTGCCTGCGCCGCCGCCGCCATGATTATAAGTGTTGCGGCCAATCCGGCCCAGGCCGACCGCCGCAGTTATTGCGACGAGCCGGACTGCATATATCCAGTGGGCGGCATTGTCCAAAAAGAGCGCGATGGCGTGAACTACTTCTATGGCGGCATTCACACGACATCGCCGAGCCTCAGCTACATTTACGTGATTAACAGCAATGTCGACCAGTCCTACGAGGTGCCCATCCGCTCATCCAATCTATATACGACGAGCTTTGAAGCGCCGCTATCCAAGCACCGGTTCAGGATGAAGAAGGACCACTGGAAATGGAATAGGCGCCACCCGGGCCCGTTGGAGCTTCCGGGCCTGCACTCCGGTGACAAGTTCATGGGCCCGTAAATCTCCGGCCTGCTGATTCCAATGTCCTTGAGAAGGTAGTCGTCCATTGCCATCAGGTGCAGGTGGCCGCGGCGTTTCCGCCATCAATCCGCTATGCATTGTGTCCCACGCTGGGCGTTGGACAATACCGATTGAACGAACCTCTGTTCATTGCATTCAAGAGCGCGCGCCTGAATCATTTTCGAAGTCATCATCATGTCCTGTAGCCGCGTTTGACTGTGATGACGCAGCGAGTAACCTGTTCGGCCTGAAATGAAACTGAACCAGGCATTCATTTTTGGTCCATATCCGTATCGCGGAAAGTGCCCGCAGTTAAAAGCGTGCCCCCTTACAAGTCTAAGTGTCTGACCGAAAAAGAAGTTGGGTGATATCAGTGTTTTGTGATTCAGTCGTTGTTGCGAAGCAGCGACGGAGAGACACATGTGGACTGACATCACCTGCAAGCAGTTTGCCCGAGATGGGTTGCGGTTGCCAAGTGAT
>CAZAMS010000270.1:0-15605 GCA_964486305.1 uncultured Aestuariivirga sp. | reverse complement strand
GAGCGCGGCTATGAACTGTTTGTGCGCGGTCAAGATGCGCCGAAAATCTGGGATACGATTTTGGCTGAGGGCAAAGGTATGGGGATCATTCCCGTCTGCTTCAGCGTGCTCGACATGCTGCGCGTGGAAAGCTACCTGTTGTTCTACCCCTATGACAATTCGCAGATGTATCCCTTCGCCAATGAACAGCCCGGCGACAGCCTGTGGGAACTGGGCCTCGACTTCACCGTGAGCCCCGGCAAGACCGGATTCCGCGGCGCGGAAGAACACGCCCGCCTCAAAGGCAAGGAACGCTTCAAGATATTCGGCCTGCTGATCGAGGCCGATGGACCGGCAGACCTGGGCGACGAGGTCTATGCCGATGGCAAGAAGGTGGGCGTCATCACCTGCCCCTGCTATTCCAAGCTCACCAAAAAATCCATGGCGATCATGCGCGTTGACGCGGCTTGTGCTAAACAGGGCACGAAGCTGGAAGTGCGCGGCAAGAACCTGAAAGCCAAGGCAATTGCCCACACCATCAGCTTCGACGATCCGGAAAAGAAGAAACGGAACGCGGTTGGCTGATGCTTGTTGTCGGAAAAATGATTCTTTTCCTTCTCCCCAGTGGGGAGAAGGAGGGGCCCGCGCGGCACGCGTGGGAGGATGAGGGGGATTTGGCGATTCAATTGCATGATCTAATCCCCCTCACCCTCCCATTGCAAAAGCAATGGGCCCCGCCCTCTCCCCGCTGGGGCGAGGGAAAGCTCGTGCAAAGAGTGGTGAGACTCTGATGCTGGTTGTCGGAATTAAGAGTCGCCCTGTCTATAAAGGCTTGCTGATTGATATTCACAGTGTGCGCCATCTCTTTGCCCTTGAAGGCGAAGGGGGCGAGGCCCTGCTGGATCAGATCAAGGCGGTGGGTAGCGGCTTTCTGGAAAAAGCCGAAATTCTTTACGTCGGTCCCCAAAGCCAGGCGGGCAAGCTGCGTGACCTCAAGCCGTCAGATTTCTGGACCGCTCCCACCATTCCAGTTCTGCTCAATCGCCTGAAAGTGGCGCTGCGGGAGGCCAAGATGGGAACCCGTCTTTATGTCTCGGGCACCGAAGGCTTCATCGGCCAGGCCATGCAGGTGGCCCTTGATCTCGGCATTGATTTCAATTCCATCCGCACCGAACATCGGGGCTCAACCGTCAGGCGCGTGCAATGCGTCCACTGCAAGGGCATTACCGATAACGTCACGACATCACCTTTCAAATGCTCCCACTGCGGCCTGCCGCTGCTGGTGCGCGATCATTATTCCAGGCGCTATGGCGCCTTTCAGGGTGTAAACATCGACGCGGAAGAGCCGGGCTCTGCGCCAAGGCCGGAAGTTTTGTTCCCATGACCATCAATACGGACATGACCGTGCGGGTAGCAGCCATCACGCAAGTGGCGGAGAAGGTGAAACGCTTCCGTCTTGAACGCGTCGAAGGCGGCGCGATGCCGATTTTTTCCGGTGGCTCCCATGTCGTGGTGGCCATGCGCGACGGCGATATTTTGAGACGCAACACCTACTCGCTGATGTCATCGCCCAGGGATACCAGCGCCTATGAACTCTCCATCCTGCGCGTGGAGAATTCCCGCGGCGGTTCCGCCTTCCTCCACGAGAAACTGAAGGTGGGTGATACGCTGGTGATCTCCCAACCTCTTAATCTTTTTCCCTTTGATGCGCGCGCCCGCAAGCATCTGTTCATGGCGGGCGGCATTGGCATTACCCCCTTCATGGCCATGATGGACCAGATGACCCGCCAAGATCACGCGTTCGAACTGCATTATGCAGTGCGCACGCGCAGCCATGGGGCCTATTGGAAGGAATTGTCGGAACGCTACGGCGCCCACCGGGTGAAAATCTATTGCGACGAGGAAAAGCTCTTCATTCCGGTCGAAGGCATTCTGAACGCTCAAGCACTTGGCACCCACCTCTATGTCTGCGGTCCCGAAGGCATGATCAATGGTGTGCTGACCAAGGCGCGGCAACTGGGCTGGCCCGAACAGAACCTCCATTCCGAGCGCTTCCTCGCGCCACCTCCCGGAAAACCCTTCCGCGCCGTATTGAAAAAATCAAATAAGACCATTGAAGTCCACTCCCATGAAAGTATCCTCGAAGCAGTGGAAGCGGCAGGCATCGATGCGCCCTTCCTCTGCCGCGGCGGGGCTTGCGGCCAATGCGAAACCAATGTCATCTCCTGCGATGGCGCGCTGGAGCATAACGACCACTATCTCGAGCCCGACGAAAAGGCCTCGGGACGCAAGATCATGATTTGTGTATCCCGGCTGAAAGGCCATGAAATCGTGCTGGATCTCTAGGAGAATGCCATGAACATAGAATTCAAACAGGAAACCTTCCGCGACGACTTCAGCTTCAGGAATAGTCCCGTGGCGATCCGGCGTTTTCCCTTCCCGTTTAACGAGGACAGCTACATGTATTCGGTGAACATGGAGCCCCATGTCAAGGGTGCGCCGGGCGCCGCCTTCGAAAGCCTGATCGATGTGGACGAGCACTATATTTCCGAGATGAAGGACCGCGCGGCTGTTCTGAAGGAAGATCCGCTCCGCTGCCAGGCCCTGCCCCACATGATGACGGCCCAATGGGACACGCTTGAACTCCTGATGGAACAGCAGGCCGCGGGTTACCCAGAACACTTCTCGCTCACCAAGGATGGCGACAACTGGCACTGGATCAACAAGCCGCTGGGCATTGACCAGAAATTTGTTTTCGGCGATGCCGCAACACTTCCCTATGAGCCCATGGAATATATCACCCGCCAGGCGCAAGGAGACTTTTGCATCGTCGACCAGCGCGACAATAATCTGTGGATGGATGCAGGCATCGCCACCACTCAGGCCGACTGGTCATTGGATTTCGATATCGGCATGAATTTCATGGAATGGCATGGGCCGGTGCCCCTCGCCCACCAGATCGGCGTCTTCGAACGCGCCCTGAAATTCCTGCTCAACTTGCAGCAGGGCAAACCCGTGCGCCGCCTGAACTGGACCATGACGATCAATCCGCGCCTCGATACCAGCCCGGAAAACTATCCGAAATGGGGTCCGGACCGCGCCACCGTGACGCCGGAGAATGTCGGCAACAAGGTGCATCTGCGCTGCGAACTGCAAAGCCTGTGGCGCCTGCCGCGCTCCAACGCCATTCTCTTTGTCATCCGATGCTATCTCATCAAGATGGAGGAAGTGGTAACCGTGCCGAAATGGGGAAGGCGCCTGCCGCGCGTACTGCGCTCGCTGCCGCCAGAACTCGTCGATTACAAGGGCCTCACCCGCTACCGCCAGACCACCATCGACTGGCTTTCAAAATTTGATGACGGGCAGCCAACAAGCCCCGGCATTTTTCCGGATTGATCAAACAAGGGGGAACTCCATGACGCGTGTTGCAGTAATTGGTGCGGGACCATCGGGCCTTGCAGTGCTGAGGGCTTTTCAGTCTGCCGGAAAGAAGAAAACGAAAATTCCAGAAATCGTTTGTTTTGAAAAACAGAGTGATTGGGGCGGCCTCTGGAACTACACCTGGCGCACCGGGCTGGATGAGCACGGTGAACCCGTGCATGGCTCCATGTATCGCTATCTCTGGTCCAACGGGCCGAAGGAATGCCTTGAATTTGCCGACTACACATTTGAAGAGCATTTCGGCAAGCCCATTGCCTCCTATCCGCCCCGTGCCGTGCTGTGGGATTACATCAAGGGCCGCGTTGAAAAAGCCAAGGTGCGGAAATGGGTGCGCTTCAATTCACCCGTGCGCATGGTGGAATGGAATAAAAAGAAAAAGAAATTCAAGATCACCGTCCACGACCGCGTGAAGGACAGGATGTACACGGAGGAGTTTGATCACGTGATCTGCGCCTCCGGACATTTTTCCACCCCACAGGTGCCTGTCTTTGAAGGCATCAGCACCTTCAATGGCCGCGTCATGCATGCCCATGATTTCAGGGACGCCCTTGAATTCAAGGGCAAGGATATTTTGATCGTGGGCCGCAGCTATTCTGCCGAAGACATCGGCTCCCAATGCTGGAAATATGGCGCGCGTTCGGTGACCTCCACCTATCGCACCAAGCCCATGGGCTTCAAATGGCCATCGAATTTCGAGGAGCGTCCCCTGCTGCAAAGGCTGGTGAACAAGACGGCCCATTTCAAGGATGGCTCCACCAAGGAGGTTGACGCCATCATCCTGTGTACCGGCTATCAGCACCACTTCCCCTTCATGGCAGAAGACCTGCGTTTGAAAACCACAAATCGCCTCTGGCCGCTTGATCTTTACAAGGGCGTCGTCTGGGAGGAAAACCCCAGGCTCCACTACATCGGCATGCAGGATCAGTTCTATACCTTCAACATGTTTGACGCCCAGGCCTGGTATGCCCGCGACGTGATCCTCGGCCGCATCAAGCTGCCCAAGCTCGACGCCATGAAGAAGCATTCAAAAGCCTGGCGCAAGCGCGAGGAGAAGCTTGAGAATGCCGAACAGATGATCTGGTTCCAGGGCGATTATGTGCAGGAGCTGATCGACGCCACCGATTATCCGAGCTTTGATGTCGAAGGCGTGAATAAGACTTTCATGGAATGGGAGCATGACAAGATGCACGACATCATGGCCTATCGCAACAAGTCCTATCGCTCGCTGATGACCGGCACCATGTCGCCAGCACACCACACGCCGTGGAAGGACGAGCTGGATGATACGATGGAAGCCTATTTGAAGAATCGGTAAAGATCATGCCCCGCAGTTTTCTCAGCAAGCTTACCGGTTCATTCTCCGAGGGAGCGGCAGAGAACCCGACGGTGGCCATGGTCGAGGCGGCCTATCAGCATCATGGCCTTGATTATCGCTACATCAACTGCGAGGTTCCGCCCGAAAAACTCGGCGATGCGGTGAAGGGTTCCCGTGCCATGGGCTGGGCCGGTTTCAACCTGTCCATTCCTCACAAGGTGATGGTTATCCCCCATCTCGACGGGTTGGGAGAATCGGCAGCCGTCATGGGTGCCGTGAACTGTGCCGTATTGCGCGACGGCAAACTGATCGGCGAAAATACCGACGGCAAGGGCTTCCTCCAGTCCCTGCGCGAACTCATCGATCCTGCCGGAAAAACCTTTGTGATGTTCGGGGCCGGCGGTGCAGCCCGCGCCATCGGCGTGGAGCTTGCGCTCGCTGGCGCCAAACAGATCACGATTGTAAACCGTGATCAAAAGCGCGGACAAACCCTCGTCGACCTTCTCAACAGCAAGACCCCCGCCCGCACTGAACTGGCGCTCTGGCGTGGCACCTACAGGATTCCCACTGATGCGGAGGTCGTCGTCAACGCCACCTCGATCGGTCTCTATCCGGATGTGGATGCACAGCTTGATATCAATCTCGACAGCCTGCGCAAGGGACTGGTGGTGGCCGATGTCATTCCCAATCCGCCGCGCACCAACCTGATCAGGGATGCCGAAGCGCGCGGCTGCAAGACTCTCGACGGTCTCGGCATGCTGGTGAACCAGGGCGTCATCGGCGTCAAATACTGGACCGGCGTTGATGTTGACCCCAACGTCATGAAACGCAAGCTCGAGGAAATATTCTCCGCCTAAACCTCACCCCCACGATTAGTGGGGGAGAGGTGGCACGGGGCGAAACCCCGTGACGGAGAGGGGGTGGGCAGCAAGCATCAACTCTCAATTTATTTGGCTCTCGCCATTGCAAATCGCAAATCGCTTGCAACAATATCGGACGTAAAACTACCTTCAAGCGCTGAAATGATTGTATCTTCAACCGTACTACTTTTCATCAGAACATCCGCACTCCAAAATCTCAGCACACTATAGCCTGAATCGCTCATGTATTTATCGCGAGAGCGGTCATAAATGCTGTCGACATGTTGACTACCATCAATTTCAACAACCAGTCGTTTTGAACGACATGCGAAATCCGCATAGTAGGGGCCAATTGGAAATTGGCGCACGAATTTGTGCCCGCCAAGCTGCTTGGCCTTTAGAACGTTCCACATGGCAGCCTCAGCCTCATTGTCTGCCTGCCGCAATGTCCGTGCACGCTCCGTGACACCTGGTTTTCGACGGGAACGGGTTGGTTTGGAAGAGAAAATGGCCATTATCTTACTCTTTGCGAAGTCCCCCTCTCCGTCACGGGCTTCGCCCGCGCCACCTCTCCCCCGCTCAACGCGGGGGCGAGGTTAGACTGCTAACTCCGCGGTCTCGACTTTTCCGGATCGTAGTGGGCGAACTTCACAATGCGGCCGGGAAGGCGCTTTTGCATCCCGTCAAGTTTGCCAATCTCAATCTCGGTTCCGAGCTCGCTGTGCAACACGTCAACCCGCGCCAGCGCGATGTTCTTGCCGAGAATGGGTGAGCGTGTTGAACTGGTGACAACGCCAATCTGCGCCCGGCCAATGTGAACGCTGTCGCCGTGACCCACCGCTTCATTTGAATCAATATCGAGCCCAACCAATTTGTGACGCGGATACTCTTTGCGCTGAATAAGCGCTTGCTTGCCGATGAAATCATCAAGCTTGGACTTGAGCGGCACGGCAAAACCAATGCCCGCTTCAAAGGGATCGGTCTCCGAGGTGAACTCATAATTGGCGAAGATCAGGCCCGCCTCAATGCGCAGCATATCCAGCGCTTCAAGACCCATGGGCTTCAGACCATGCTTCTGGCCAGCATTCCACACGGCATCAAACACGGCGAGCGCATCCTTGGGATGGCAGAAAATCTCGTAGCCCAATTCGCCCGTATAGCCCGTGCGTGAAACAACAATGGGCGGCCCTTCAAAATGCCTGATGCGCGCCACCGCAAACCGGAACCATTCCAACTCGCCGATGGCGGGCTGGGCCGGCGACGTCCAGATGATTTCCTTGAGCAGTTCGCGGCTCTTCGGCCCCTGCACGGCAATGTTATGAAGCTGGTCCGTTGAGGAACGCACCCAGGCTTTATAGCCCATCTTCTCCGCCTGTTGCCTGAGCCATTGCCCGCTGAAATCATCCCCGCCGATCCAGCGGAAATTGTTCTGGCCCAGACGGAACACCGTTCCATCATCAATCATGCCGCCGTTTTCGTAACACATGGCCGTATAAACCACCTGCCCCACCGACAGCTTGCGAATGTCGCGTGTCAGGCAATACTGCATCAACGCTTCCGCATCGGGTCCGGTGACCTCAAACTTGCGCAGCGGTGACAGGTCCGTCACCACCACATTTTCCCGACACGCCCAATACTCCTCAATCGGTCCCTCATTGTTAAAGCGCTGGGGCAACCAATAGCCACGATATTCGGTCGTGTTGCGCGTGAGCGCCGAAAAGCGCGGATGGAAGGCGGTTTCACGGGTGAGTTGGGCGTCTGCTTCGGGAGTCATGCGGGTTACCACTGCTCTTGAGAACTTCTGTTTGTCGGAATAGGTGTGGATGTGAATGTCGGTGGGGTCCCAGCCATTGGCAGCGTCGATGTCATCGGGACAGGATGAAGACACACACACAATGTCGGTAAGCGCCCGCATCAGAACATAGTCACCGGGCCTCGACCACGGTTCATCGAGATAGAGCTGGTTCTGGTGATTGATATTGGTGTTGTAAAAATAGTTCAGCGCTTCCCAACCCTTGCGGGGTGCTACACCATAGGGCGCCAATGCGCGATTGAAATTTTCCGTGCAATTCACATGGCCCGGATAGCCCATGTCATCATAGTAACGCGAATTGCAGGCCGTGGCGAAAGCGTCATGCCGTCCTACCGTATCCTGCACAATTTCCACCAGCGGCTCAAATTCCCGGTCGAAGGATTTGGAGGGAAGTCCGGGGATGGGATAACTGCGGCCCAACAGAGTGCGCGTAACGGTGGAGTCGAGGGCCAGATCAAGCCCCTTGTCAACCTTGCGCGCCGACAGGGCCTGAAAATCCGTACACTGACGACCGGAGACATCGATCACCTGGATATACTCGCCGGCCCGCGCCAGATAGGCCGAAGCGGTCGAGGCCTTGATGCGAATATCCTGCAAGGGATCGGCCATGGGCTCCGGCAAGATACTGGCGCGATCTGCGGGCTTGCTGCTTCGCGTGATGCGCAATTCGATAGCGGTAGCCGTATCCTGATTTTCCGGCGACATGGCTGAGCCCGGAGCTGTAACGATGAGAACGCCATCACGCGAAACTTTAAATTCAGCTGTCGCACCGGAAGACGAGTCTTCGCCAAAGAGACGAATCGTTTCCGCCTTCCCCAAATCAATGTTGCGGCGATGCAAGGCTGACTTCGTACGATGCGTGTTTTCATTATTGTCTGCAAGCAGAAATTTCAAGCCTTCGCCATGGCCGTTGGCACGAGCCCCAAGGGCCGCCGAATCAAAACGTCCAGAGGCATCGCAAAACGCGATTTCGCACGCCTGTCCGCCTTCCACATCGGTAAGAAGAAGCGCATCGCCTACCTTGACGGGAACAACCGTCGAGCCCGCACCCAAAACACGGTAGCGCTCAACTCCTGGAGGTAAGGTCCTGAAACCGGGGCGATAAATGAGGCTGGGCTGCGGCGCAGTTGAAAGCATGGGATAAAAAACTTCACCATCCGGACGGGATTTGAGCTGTCAATATCGCATAGTTCCGCTTGACCGTCGATATAATAGCATTCACAATTGTTTCCTGGGGTTGGGGAAGATTCTCGCAGAAAGAGTCCTTTCGAATCCTATTTTAGGGGATCAACGGAGGGGATAATCATGTCATCTGATAAGGGCTCGGGCGAACTCGTCCGCGCGTTAGACTGGAAGGGCGCCTTCTGGGTCGCGGCTGGTGTGCCGCCCCTCGTGCTCTTCTCCATCGGCGGCATCGCCGGAACCACGGGCAAGCTCGCCTTCCTGGTGTGGATCATCTCCATGATCATGGGCTTCCTGCAATCATTCACCTACGCCGAAATTGCCGGCATGTTCGGCAACAAGTCGGGCGGAGCCTCCGTGTACGGAGCAACAGCCTGGCTGCGTTATTCAAAATTCATTGCGCCACTGTCTGTATGGTGCAACTGGTTCGCCTGGAGCCCCGTGCTGTCGCTGGGCTGCGCCATCGCTGCGGGCTATATCCTGAACGCCCTGTTCCCCATTCCACTTTTCGTCGATACGTCGCCGGAAGTGTTGGCCTGGCTTGCCGATCCTGCAAATGCGGGCAAGGCGGCAGCTGATGCTATTGCAGCTCTAACTGCTGCAGGAACACCGGCCATTCGCACCTGGGAACTGGTTGGCATTCCAATCCCCGGCCTTGGCACGATGCATTTCAACACGACCTTCGTGATCGGCGCCATTCTCATGCTGATCATGTTCTGGATTCAGCATCGCGGCATTGCCTCGACGGCGAGTGCACAGAAATTGCTGGCCATTATCGTGCTGGTGCCGCTTCTGCTGGTGGGTCTTGTGCCCATCCTTACAGGAGCCATCGACACCGCCAATGTCACTGGCCTCGTTCCGCCAACCGCCGCCTACTCCGGCGTTGATGGTACCTGGAGCATCGGTGGATGGACGCTGTTTCTCGGGGGCCTTTATATCGCGGCCTGGTCAACCTACGGCTTTGAAACGGCCGTATGTTACACAAGAGAACTCAAGAATCCGAAGACCGACACCTTCAAGGCAATCTTCTATGCCGGCCTTCTCTGCTGCCTGTTCTTCTTCCTCGTGCCCTTCGCCTTCCAGGGTGTATTGGGCCACGCAGGCATGCTTGCACCGGGCATTGTCGATGGCACAGGCATCGCCGAAGCCCTTGGCAACATGGTAGGCGGCCATCCCGTGATCACACAGTTGTTCGTGATCCTCATGATCTTGGCCTTGTTCCTGGCCATCATGACGGCTATGGCCGGATCATCCCGCACCCTCTATCAGGGTTCGAAGGATGGCTGGCTGCCACGCTACCTTACGCAAGTGAATTCACACGGCGCACCAACCCGCGCCATGTGGACAGACTTCACGTTTAACTTGATCCTGTTGGCACTCGCGTCTGACCTTGCAGGCTACTTCTACGTGCTTGCAATCTCAAACGTGGGTTACATCATCTTCAACTTCCTGAACCTCAATGCGGGCTGGATTCACCGGATCGATTCCGGCCACATCGAAAGACCCTGGAAGGCCCCCACGTGGCTGATCGGCGTCAATACCGTTCTTGCCTTCGTGAACGCAATATTCCTGGGTGCTGGCGCAAAGGTATGGGGCTATTCAACCGCACTGTGGGCGGGCCTTTTCTTCGCTGCCTTGATTTTTCCGGTGTTCTACTATCGGCATTACATTCAGGATGGCGGCAAGTTCCCGAAAGGCGCGCTTGATGAACTGGGCCTGAAGGAAGGCGACATGGGCGAGAAGAAGGCAGGCATGCTGCCCTATATCACGCTAGCCGCCGGTGCTGCTGTCGTGCTTCTGGCCAACTGGTTCTTCCAGCTGCCAGCAGCCTAGAGCAAATCCCGGCGAAGTTGCATGACTTCGCCGACAAGGATTTGCTCCAACATATTGATTTGGCGCGATTCCTTTTCGGCAAGGTGATTCCACCTTGCCGGGAAGCGCGCTAAGCGCCTGAACAAAACAGTCCCGCCTCAGGTTGAATGCCTGAGGCGGGATATTTATTGCGCAAATCTCTGATCCAGAAGGGTTGCTACTCCTTGGTCAGCTTCGACCATATCCGCTTGAGTTCGGCCTCAACATTCGCCGCCATTGGCGGTTGCACCGCAAGCCGCTTCAACACGCTTTTCGGCGGATAGAGTCCGGGATCACTCAACAGCTTCGGCTCAATGAAGGGTGCAGACGTCAGAATCGGATTGGCATATTGCAGGAAATTGGTGTTGGCGGCGGCCACTTCGGGCTTCAGCATGTAGTTGAGCAGCTGATAGGCGCCCTCCTTGTTCTGCGAATTGTTGGGGATGACGAGCAGGTCAAACCACAGCTGGCTGCCTTCCTTGGGAACATTGTAGACAAGGGTCCCCTTGCCGTTCTGCTTGGCCGTGTCGCGGGCCGAAAATATGTCTCCCGAATAGCCCCAGGTAACGCAGTATTTCCCTTCGGACATGCTGTCGATGTAGCTGTCAGTTGAAACGACCTTGATATATTCAGAGACCTTCGAAAGGGCCACTTCCACCGCTTCCAGGTCGGTAATGCCGATGTTCTTCATGTCGCCGCCGAGATAGGCAACGAAGGCAGGGATGACATCAATCGGCTCGTCAACCAGCGCGATGCCGCATTTCGACATTTCGGCGGCAATCGCCGGATCAAGAATGAGCGCCATCGTGTTGAGCGGCACGTCAGGCCTGATTGCCCTTACTTTTTCCTTGTACACGCCGAGCCCGACGGTGCCCCACATATAGGGCACCGAATGGGAGTTGCTGGGGTCAAGAACATCGGTGTAGGAGAGGGCTGTCGGGTCAAGAAATTCGGCATTGGGAATTTTCGCGCGATCAAGCACTTGAACCGCATTCTGCTCCTCAAGAACCTGGCGCATCTGAGCCCCGGCCTGCACCATCAGATCATATTTATCCGATCCCTCGTGCAGCAGGTCCTTGGTTTCTGATGTGCTGCCAAATACCTCATGCACGACCCTTATATTTGTTTCCTTTTCGAAATTGTCTAGTGAGGTTGGGTTGACATAGTCGGGCCAATTGAGCATGTGAACGGTGCTGAGCGGTTTCTTGTCAACAAAGTTCAGGGCCCGCGTGACGTTCTGGAACGTGTTGCGGGTCAGGAGACCGGTTACATTCATGCCATTGTCTTCCTGGAACAGCTCAATGGCCGAGAGGGTTGCAGGTCCGAACACGCCATCAGAGGGACCGGGCGCATAGTTGAGCTGCTTGAGTGCATCCTGGGCCTGGCGCACCTCGGCTGGCTCAACCACCAGGCTCTGGCCATCGGCACTTCCCGTGGCCCAGCCTTCCTTGATCCATGCCGCGGTAAACAGCGAGCGCATGATCTTTTCAGTCGTCATGCCATCAGGCGCAGTATTTGCCTCCTTAAGATGTGCGAGGAGTGCGGCAGTTGTGGCTGCATCCATCTGGCGGGTCATGTTCTCGTCCTTGAGATACCCGAGCCGGCGCAGCAGGCGTTGGATTGTGGAAACCTCCTGCGCGCCAACATTTGAAAGGCCGTCAAGTCCGGCGTCCGGCAGGTCGCCGTCAAGCGAAGGGGCCGAGATCATGCCTTGCGCATAAATCGGCGGCGCGCCTGCAACAAAAAGCGCTATTGCACAGGTTAGCGATAGAGAAATGGCTAGGCGTTTCTTCACGATGTCGGACTCCCTTTTATGTATTTTTTATTGTTCACGGCTGCGATCTGGCCACACGAAATCCAATCGAATTGCGGGCCTTGATTGACGTTTCCCATCCCCTGACGGCAGCACGGTAGGCAACGGCGTCACCCACCCAGATCCCATCCCGCAGGAAGCGGAATTCACTGGACCAGGAGCCGCCCCGCAAAACATGGTATTTGCAGGTTGGCGCATTTTTTTCCTCTTCAGACGCGTAAGTCGCATGCCAGCAATCGGAAACCCACTCCCAGACATTGCCGTGCATATCGAAAATTCCCAGTGCGTTGGACTTGAACGAACCCGTAGGCGCCGTGTTGGAAAAACCGTCATTGCAGCCAACCCCGGCCCAGACAATTTCTCTCGTCTTGGCAGACACATCCGAGGAGTTTCCGTAGTTGCAGGAAATTTGCGCCTTGCTGCCCACTTCCAAAGTCTGGCGCATGCCGGCGGTGGCGCCCCCACGCGAGGCCAGTTCCCACTCGGCCTCAGTCGGCAGCCGATAGTTTTGGCCGGTTACTTTCGACAGCCACGGCAGAAATTGATCGGTGATATCATTGTACGACACATGAATGACCGGACGGAGTCCGCGGCCCCAGCCATCATCGGCTGGGCTGCTGGCACAGCCACCGGCAGTCACGCAGAGTTCCCAGTCATCAAAGGTGATTTCATAACGCCCAATTGCAAAAGCCGCATCGACCGTTATTTCCTGCTCGGCAGCTGCCCGCGCCTTTTGCGTCATGCCTTCGGTTGCTGGTCCCATCATGAACCGTCCAGGGTTGATTGCCACAAGCTCCGGACAGGTTTCGCAATCGCGGAATGTCTGCCCTTCACGTTTCTGCTGGCCTGTTGTCCCAAGCGGCGCAACGATAACTGGCTCAGCGTTCAAAGGCGTGAGATCAGGAACAGGTGCAACTGCCACCACTTGTTCCTCGGCCTGCGGCTCAGGCTCCGGCACAACTGGGGGAGGTGCGGGCTGCACCTCGGACTGGGGCACAGGTTCCGGCTCAACGGGTGGAGGTGCGGCCTGCACTTCGGCCTGCAGTTCAGGTTCAGGTTCAGGTTCCGGCTCAGCGGCTGGAGGTTCAATCTGCGCCACTGTCTCCGGCTCAACCGCTGGAGGTGTGGCCTGCACCTCGGCCTGAGGCACCGCTGGAACATCCACTGCTTCAACCTCCGCAGTCTCCACAACGGGAGGCGCCACGTCCGATTCAATGACAGCAGTGGGTTCCTGAACGGGCGCAACCTCCTGGTCGGTTACTGCCTCCAGCTCGGGCGATGGACTGACCGCAGTGGCCACGGCCGGATCTGCCTTAGTTTCGCTGCCAACACTTGCAACCTTATTAAATACATTCGCCAAAGCCTGTTTGGTAAATCCGTCGGACATGTAATCACGGACAAATATAAATGCCACGCCGGCAATCAACAGCTGAACTACAATGAATGTGAAAAAATTGCGCCTGGTTTTTCGCCGGCGGATACGCTCTGCACGAGGCGTCGATATATTTACCGATCGCTGCGGCCGGGGTGCCATGGGCAACGGAGTATCAGATCGAAGAGCAGACAAATTACCAACCGCATTGTTAAACTGAGGTGCCACCCCCAGTCATTTTTGTCGCTCGTCCCGTTGAAAAATATTGGGCGTCAATGCGGCGTAATTGTGGCCCGATCATCTTTATCCATGTTAACCATTTGTAAAAACATAATTATTCCGTACACGAACGAAATTGAAAATTGCACAAATGCAAAGTGAGTCGGCCTCATCCCTGCCACTCTGATGATTCTGATATTCGGGCTATTTACGGTTATCAAAGTTTAGATGGCCCTAGCGCGTGATCAGGTTAAGTGGGTACCGGTTAACCGTCCGATCACGCTGCCCACACTGAATCGACGATCACGTTTGCCACTTGAGGTCGACTCGACCTAAAGTGACCGTGATCTAGACCGCCCATTCGCCTTTCCGCATCAGGGGTTCAACAGTTCCATCTGGCAACTCGCCATCAATATCCATTTCGCCGGAGCCAATCATCCAGTCCACATGAATGAGGCTGGTGTTGGCACCGGTTGCAGCACGTTCCGCCGGTGGCTTCGCAGGGCCATCCTTCATGGTATCCGTGTAGGATTGCCCGACAGCAATATGGCTTGCGGCATTCTCGTCAAACAAGGTGTTGTTGAACACAATGCCGGAGGCTGAGATCGGCGAGGAATGGGGAACAAGGGCCACTTCGCCAAGCCTCCTTCCGCCTTCATCCGTATCAATCATTTTGGCAAAAGCGGCGGCTCCCTTCTCCGCACGGGATTCAACAATGCGGCCATTTTCAAAACGCACACTGATGCCATCAATGAAGGTTCCGCCATAGGAAAGCGGCTTGGTTGCCCTGACCGTGCCATCCACCCTGTCCTTGTGCGGCATCGTATAAACTTCTTCCGTGGGGATATTGGCGTTGCAGATCACGCCGTTCTTGGCTTGGGCAGCACCTCCCTTCCACACATGGCCATCAACAAGGCCAAGGATGAGATCAGTGCCGGGGCCACGGTATTTGAGCGCCTTGTAGCGACGTCCATTGAGAAAATCCGTGCGTTCGCGAAGGTTGCGCGAATGCTCAACCCACGCCTGCACCGGATCAGGAAGATCGGCGCGGCTGCAAGTGAAAATTGCAGCCCACAACCTATCGAAAGCTTCGCTTTGCGGAAGGTTTGGAAACACCGATTTCGCCCAAGAGGCTGTTGCGCAGGAAATAACGCACCAGTTCACGGCAAAGCTGGTGATGAGCTCGAGGGCCGGGTGATAGGCTTTGGACCTTGCGCGATTGGCCCGTGATACTTTTTCCGGGTCTTGGCCACCGAGCAGGCCGGGGTCCTCACCGGTAATTGCAAGGCGCGCCGCGCCACCCTTAAAGGCTTCTGCCATGCCATCGAACAGCCAACCTGCAGCTGTGTCAAAGCTCGCATCGGGCGCGGACTGAAAACGGGCAAGCGTTGTCTGGTCATCCGCGTAAAGCGTAGTGACAAGGCTCGCCCCCGCTGCATAGGCGTGGTGGGTCACGCGTCTCACAAGCGCCACCGCTTCAATAGGCGCGGAAATCACCAGTTGTTGGCCGGGAATTATGTTAAGCCCCGAACGAACGGTGAGCCGGGCATACTGGTCGAGCAGGTCTGCATGTTTTTTGATCATGCGGGTTTATAGGCGAAGATTTTCATCACGACAATTAGGGCGTGTCGTCATTTGAGCCATGCGAGTGCGCAGACGAGGTGAAGTCCTGCGAGGAAGTTGCGGGCGGTTTTTTCGTAACGGGTTGCAATGCCTCGGAAGTGTTTGATTGTATTGAAGAAGCGTTCGACAAGATTGCG
>CAZAMS010000269.1:0-14631 GCA_964486305.1 uncultured Aestuariivirga sp. | reverse complement strand
AAGAGATTGCTGTTCCAATACACGACGTCGAGTACAAGTTTGCAAAAGAAACTCGGCGTGGCTTAAAGGGCGCAGAGCTAGAGCATGATGCGCCAAAGTTGACAGACTTTGGCGATAACATCATGCTCCAGATTATTGATTTCGATCACGTTCATGATTTTGGATTGATTCAATCCAAAATCATCGTGATCTAAGGCGCAGTCTTCTCGCGCCGCAATCTCTTGCGTTCCATGTTCAACTCCTGCTTGCGGTTGGGGCGGCCCAAGAGTTTTCGGAAGGTGTCGCGACGCTCGTGAAGCGAAGCGATCACCAATCCCATGGGAATGCCCGCTTCTACCAACAGGGATTCACCGAGTTGCAGGCTTGACTCGATGGTTTCGGGGACAGCCTCGGTCACACCCGCCGCATAGAGGCGCATGGCATGGCGTTCATCCCTGGCGCGGGCGATGATCTTGAGGTCTCCGCTTTCCGCCCTTGCGGTCCTGGCTACGTCATCAACACGGGCCGGGTTGTCCATGGTAATGGCAATGGCCTTGGCATCCGCCAGCCCACACTTTTTCAGGAACTCAATGTTGGCGGCATCGCCATAGTAGACCGGAAATCCCGCCCTGCGCTCGCGGGTAACAAGGGCCGCGTCCGCGTCTACGGCAATGTAGGGTATTTTATGCTCGTCCAGCATGGAGCCAATGAGATGGCCCACGCGCCCGAAGCCCGCCACGATAATGCGGGGCTGATCATCTTCGGGCGGTGCTTCAAGCGCTTCCGGTGAACTTCCTTGTAGTTTTTTTGTTCGCTTGATGAGTTGCTTGCCGAGGATTGAAAGAAACGGGATGGCCGCCATGGTGAGCGATACGATGAGCAGAGATTGGCTGAACATTGTTCCATCGAGAATTTTCAGGGCAGCCGCAGAACTCAGAATTACAAAGGCAAACTCGCCACAGGGGCCGAGCAGCAGGGAACTTTCCAAGGCAGCGGCGTGATTGACTTTGAATTGGCGGGCCAAAAGATAGGTGACCGCCGATTTCGCGATAATAAGTGCCGATGCGATTGCGAGAATCCGGACGGGAGATTCAATAAACCCGTGGAGGTCAATGCCAAGGCCCACGAGCAAGAAGAAAGCCCCGAGCAGCAGGCCCTTAAACGGTTCAATAATGGCCTCAATGGCACGGCGGTATTCGGTTTCCGCAAGGGTCAGTCCGGCAATGAAGGCACCAAGGGCCATGGAGAGGCCAGCGAAATTTGCCAGCACGCCGGTGCCAACGGCAATCAGAAGCACAGCCGCCATGAACAAATCCGAGCTATTCGTTCCAGCCACAAGGCGAAGCAATGGCTGAAGGGCAAAACGGCCCACACCTATGATTAGGGCAATGGCCAGGGCAGCCTGGACAAGGGCGGTGATGATGCCTTGCAAAACCGGGCCGGAGCTTTCCTGACCCAATACACTTACGAGGATCAGGATGGGGATTACCGCCAGGTCCTGAAACAGGAGGATGGCAAAACTTGTTCTGCCGGATTGGGAGCCCAGCCGCTTTTCATCGGAATAGAGTTGGATGACAATGGCGGTGGACGACAGGGAAAGGGCGGTTCCAAGTATAGTTGCCTGGGCGGGGGTAAAGCCAAAACCATAGGCAAGCAAGGCGATCATTAGAGTCGTGCCAATAACCTGCAGGCTGCCAAGGCCAAAGACCAGGCGCTTCATGGTGAGCAGCCGTTCGAGGGAAAGCTCAAGGCCGATGAGGAAAAGCAGAAATACGACGCCCAGTTCACCTAACGAGGAAATTGCTTCCGGATCGGTAATGACGAGGGCTTTGAGAAATGGAAAATTGCCGGTGAGTGAGCCCAGAACATCGGGGCTCAGGAGAAAACCAACCAGGAGGAAGCCGAGGATTGAGTTGATCCCCAGGCGCACGAACAAGGGTACGATCAAACCCGCAGCACCGAGGATGATCAGAAATTCCCTGTAGTGGCCGAACCCTGTTGAATCCATGGACCTCTTGCACCGTTTTCGACATAGTTCATGATGATTTTGGACTGGATCAGTCCAAAATCATAAACGTGATCTAGCTTAATTAGGTGGAGCATGATGTTATCGCCAAAGTCTGTCAACTTTGGCGCATCATGCTCTGGTGTTGCAAGACGGCGGATTTGCAAAGCCAAATTTAATGGGCGCATGACAGGAGAGAATTTATGGCGGGTGTGAAACGGGCGCGGGAACTGGGACTTCCATTCCCTGGAAACCAAGGGCCGTTCAATGCGATCACCGATGTAGCTGGCGTTGAGGTCGGCACAACGACATTGATCAGCGGCGATGGCCCCCTCATTGCCGGCAAGGGACCCATTCGCACCGGCGTGACAGCGATCCTGCCGCGGGGCCGGGCCAAGTCACATATTCCCTGTGCAGCGGGCTACTATTCCCTCAATGGCAATGGTGAAATGACCGGGGTTGTGTGGATTGAAGAATCCGGCGAGATGCAAACCCCCATCACCATTACCAACACGAATTCTTGCGGGGTGACACGCGATGCCACAATCCGCTGGATGGTTGGTCATGAAATTGGCATGGGCCAGGACTGGGGATTGCCTGTGGCGGCTGAGACCTATGATGGCGATTTGAATGACATCAACGGATTTCATGTCACGGCAGAACACACGATTGCGGCCCTCGATAGCGCGCGCGGGGGTGCCATTGAACTCGGCAGCGTTGGCGGCGGCACGGGCATGATCTGCTACGATTTCAAGGCGGGCAATGGCTCATCCTCGCGCGAAATTGGGATAGCGGGAAAGACATACACGGTTGGGGTTTTTGTTCAGGCGAACTTCGGGGCGCGTGGGCAGATGACCATTCTGGGTGTTCCGGTTGGCCAACACATAGAGGCTGCAAAATTGCGGGGGCGGGATCAGGGTTCGGTGATTGCCATTGTGGCAACCGATGCGCCGCTGCAGCCCCATCAACTCAAGCGCCTGGCGCGTCGCGTTCCCATGGGACTGGCGCGCACTGGGGCCGTTGGCAACAATAGTTCGGGCGACATCTTCCTGGCGTTTTCAACGGCGAATGAAGGGGCCTATGAAAGTGATGGAGCAAAACTTCGCAACGCTTCTTTCCTGCGCAATGATGTCATTGATACAATTTTCAACGCTGTCGTTGAAGCCACTGAGGAAGCGGTGATTGATTCGATGGTGTGCAATCAGACCATGGTGGGCCGTGACGGAAATACATCCCATGCCCTGCCGCTTGATCAGGTGATGGCGCTCATGAAGAAATATGGCCGCGTTTAGTGTCAGCTAAAGATTTGCGATTCCAGTGCCTTATTCATGTCATGCCTCGGAAGTCCGCATTCGATTTTGAATTTGCTTTGTGACGATCATCCCTGCCGCCATTGCGATCACAAAAGTTATGCTTTCCATCCGGCCAAATACCAAGCTGGCAATGGCCGGACCCGGACAAAATCCGCTGATTCCCCAGCCTAGTCCAAAGAGTGCAGCGCCGCCCAGCAGTTTTGCATCAATGTCTTGTGAGACAGGAAGCCTGAAAGAAGTTGCGAAGATTGGGGCGTTTCTTTTGAAGATGATTTGATAACCGATCAATGTCACCGCAAGGCCTGCGCCCATGACAAAAATGAGCGTTGCATCCCAGGGGCCGAAGATATCCAGGAAATTCTGAATTTTCATGGGATTGACCATGCCCGAAATGGTTACCCCTGCGCCAAACAGCAGACCGGACAGGAGTCTGGCAAGTTTTCCCATTCTCAGGCTCCAAGCACGTGACGGGTGGCAAACACGGTGAGGATGGCAACCGCCATGAAGGTGCAGGTCGCTGCCAGTGAGCGCGTGGAAAAGCGTGACAGGCCGCAAATGCCATGACCGCTGGTGCAACCCGAACCCAGAACAGTACCAACGCCGACGATGAGGCCACCGGCAATTGTGGTGAGGGGGCCGCCGTTGAAGCTGATTGAAGACGGGTCAAAGAAAAACAAACCGGACCAGGCAGCACCAATGAGCATCCCTATTATGAAAATCAGCCGCCAGCTGAATTCCGTGTCGAAGCTCAAGGTGAGGAGGCCAGCAAAAATGCCACTCGCTCCCGCGATGCGGCCATGGCTCGCCATGAGGAGAACAGCGGAAAGCCCAATGAGGGCCCCGCCCAATAACCCCGCCAGAGGTGTGAATTCTGTAACAGCCATGACATTCCTTCAAACAGGACCATGACAATAGGCCCTCCTTCGGGTTATGGGAACAGCATGTCGAAGCCGTCGAAGAAAGTCATTTGGGTTTTGCAAGGCGCGCGCGTGGGCGACAATGCCCAGGCCCGCGAGCTTGCCTCCCGGATTGGAGCGCAGGTTTTTTACAAGGAACTCAGGTTCAACACGCTGCACCACTTGCCCAATTTGGTTCTGGGTGCATCGACACTCAGTCTGCGGGCAATTTCAAGGAAGGAATTGTTGCCACCATGGCCTTTTCTTGTCATCGCAACAGGCAAGCGTTGCGCTCCTGTTGCGCGCTGGATCAAACAACAGTCGCGGGGACAGACAAAGATAGTTCATCTGGGGCGGCCGCGTGCTCCGCTGGCAGCTTTTGATCTTGTGATCACCACGCCGCAATATGGTCTGCCTCAGGCCGATAATGTGATCGAAATGCCCTTGCCTCTTGTTGTTTCCCGGAAAACGGATACGAGGGAACTGGATTTGTGGCGCACGGAATGGGCGGGCTTGCGCAAACCCCTGATTGCCGTGGCGATCGGCAATGCGAAATTTCCATTAGTTATGGGACAGCGCGAAACTCAATTGTTTGGGAGGCAACTCAATTTATTGGCGGAGCAGAAGAAGGGCTCCCTGTTGCTCATCGCCTCGCCGCGAACGGCACCGCGTGTCGTCGCGCAGATTGAGGCGGAAGTGTCCGTGCCCCGTATCGCTTATGCCACGTTCGACCTGACGAGGAATCCCTATCAGACGGCTTTGGCCATGGGTGATCATTTCGTCGTAACCTCAGACAGCATTTCGATGATCAGTGAACTGGTGAATACGGGCAAGCCAGTGGATTTTTTTTGAGCTTCCATACAGGGGCCTGAAACCGAAGTGGGATGGTACTGCAGGGCTGGGTGGATGGCTGTCGCGCAATGGCCTGCTGCAGCCGCCACGCGATGTTCCCGGAATGGTGCGCCGGTTGATTGAAAGTGGCCACGTCAATGCACTTGGCGAACAAAGGGTGCGGATTCCGTTCAAGCGCGATGACGGTGTGATCCTGGACTGCCTTAAGCGTTTACTTGATCAGTAATGTAGGTTTGGCCCAGTCGCAGATGTGCCGCGACTGGGCAATAATGTTTATTGAGCGTCTGGCTGCTGTTCCTGGCCAGGTTTCATGTCACCGTGCCGCATCTTGCCCCAGTGCCGCCTTGGTGAAAGTTCATCGTCTGAAAGCGCGTTATCCTTGTCGCGGTCCATTTCGGCCACGATTTTGGAGAGCGGGAGCTTGTATTCGTCCAGGGTGACCTGGCCGTTGCCATCCCGGTCAAATTGCTGGAACTCCCGAACCATTTGCTGGTTACGGGCTTTCAGCCAAAGGTTCTGAAATTCGCCAAGCGCCAAGGCGCCGGACTTGTCGCCGTCAAATTCGGTGAGCCAGCTGGTGCGGTTCGCATCAATTTCTTCCTGGGAAATCTTGCCATCCTTGTTGGCATCGTAACGCTCTGACATCTGCTCAAAGCCCATGCCTCCGTGGCCACGGAAACCATGTTTCCAGCCCTTCTGGGCAACGGCAACGCCGCCGACGGCGACCAGGCCGGCAAGCGCTATGAGGGCAATTTTTGTGTATTTCTGCATGGGTTTCTCCTTCAAATTTCCGTTTGCATGAAAGAAAGACGGGTGCTGGCCGCTATTCCGTCGAAGCATGGAATGAAATATTTGTAATATTAAGGCGTTCCCGGCTCTTTGCCGTCATTGAGGGTGACGAGCTCGCGCAAAAGACTTCCCAGGGTTTCTTTTGTCGATTCTGCCTCCGGCACGGGTCGGCACACGTCGCGCGCGGCAAGGCCAATGCGGGAGGTGAGAATGCCGTTCACCGCCCCTTCGCCAAAGCGCGCGGAAAGCCTTCCCAGCAGTCCCTTGCCGACAAGATGCTGAATGAGATTGTCAGAAAGCGCCAATCCCCCAGTCACCGCAAGGTGGGCCACTACCATCCGGGCCAGTTTGAGAGTTGAAAGGGTTGAAGGCCTGCCGCCGTAGAGTTCAGCGAGTTCACGGAGCATGCGAAGGTTCTGTGCGGCCACGAAAACGATATCGAGGGCCGCAGCCGGTGTAACCGTGGTAAGCAAGGTTACGCGTCGTGCACGGCGCGCGATAATGCGGTGAGACTCTTCATCAAGGGGCCTGATGACGAGGCGGTCCAGAAGCTTGATGCGATCCCGGGGGTCCATGATGTCACTGCTGTGATCGCGAAACGACTTCAGGCCCCAGGCTGTGTCGGAGCGGTTGCCATAGATGCTTTCAATGGCCCTGATGGTTTCCGTTGCGGCGGCAGTTTCATCAAGGTTGATGGCGCGGGCGGAAATTTCCTGGATATGTTCAATGCGCCGCAGGCGTGCGAGTCCCCAAATTTCTCGAAATATAATGGCCAGTGCGGCAAGCCCTGCAAGGCCAGCTACGCCTGTGGCAAGCCAGCCGAGAGAAGCGGAGCGGGAAAAGAAATCCTCAATGAGTGTGGTTATGGTGAGGCCGGCCCACAAGCTCAAGAGACCAGCGAGGGCTGAAACAAGCAGGAAGCCCCAGCGAAATCCTTTGGAGGTTCGACGGGGAACCTGCGGCAAAGCCACAAGATCGCCAACAGACTCATGCTCGTCGAATTCGATCTTGTGGCGAGATTTTGGTTTTTCCTCGTCGTCCAAGACGAAGGCCGCGGGTTTGCGATGGTTTCCGGTCATGCGAAACGGTCCCCCAAGAGAAATTCAAGACTGCGGTCCAGACGAATGTGAGGGAAGGCACCATCTTTCAGAGGTGGTGGCCGGAAGCGTACAAATTTCAGTTTGCCCTGCAATGTGCCATCGAGAGCGTCGAGTGAATTGGCTGGCAGATCGCCGGGAAAAATTGCAACTTCGCTTTGGCCATCAAAAACAGTGCTTCCTACCTTCTCTCCCTTTTGCGGAACACCGGCAATGCAGGGAAGCTCCTCGTTTTTCTGTTTGACTTTCGCTTCCCGCGTGGCGCGAATTGCTGCAAGGGCTGCGACATCAATTCGGGCTCCTGAAAACTCAGCCTTGTTGCTGGCATCCTCAATGATCAGCCGCAGAATGTTTTCGAGGCGGTCATGGCTTGCCTGGTGCAGAAGATCGGCCTTGGTTGCGGCGAAAAGAATGCGATCAATCCGGCGGCCGAGAAATCTGGAGAAAACTGAATTTGCACCGAGGCGAAAACAGGCCAGGACCTGGGTCAATGCGGTTTTCAGATCCTGTACGGCTGCCGGTCCTGCGTTCAGTGCTGACAGGGTATCTACCAAAACAATTTGCCGGTCCAGTCTGGCGAAGTGGCTGAAGAAAAAAGGCCGCACAATTTTGGACACATAGGAATCATAGCGCCGTTCCATGAGGTCACCCAAGGATCCCTTGGGGAATTCCTCATCCATCTTTACCTTAAGGGGTGCGAAGGTGAGGAGGGGAGAGCCTGCGAAATCTCCCGGCATCAGGAATCGTCCCGGGAGCAGGCTGGAGAGGGCCACGTCATCTTCACGGCATTTGGCAAGATAGGCGGTGAATAGTTCAGCGGCCTTCACGGCATTGAGTTCCTTCGCCGCGCTGCGTGCATCGAGTGTTGCGAGGTGAGCATGCCAGGCCTTGGCCAAGGTAGCGCGTGGTTCCACATGACTGGCGGCAATTGTTGTTTCTGACCATTGCCGATAGGACATGTTCATCAGCGGCAGGTCCAGCAGCCATTCACCGGGATAATCCACGATGTCAATGTGGAGCTTTCCACTTTGAAAATTCCGGGCGATGAGGCCACGCGGTTCGTACTCCAGGGTCAGGCGAAGCTGGCTGATGCGCTGGGTGCTTTCAGGCCAAGTCCGGTCTTTGGAGGTAAGGTGCTGCTGATGATCCTCATAGGCAAAGCGGGGCAGGTCATCGTCGGGCTGTGGTTCGAGATAGCCCCGCGTGATGCGGCCCTGGGCATAGGCTTCGAACACGGGCAAGCGCGTTCCCTTGGTCAGGGCATGTACCAGGGCTGTGATAAAAACGGTTTTTCCTGATCCTGAAAGACCCGTCACGCCCAGACGCAGGGTTGGATTTACCAGGCCGGTGGCCAGGTCCACGAGCCCGCCCGCCGCAATCCGGCTGGCATCTATGACGTTCTGGAATCTCACTTTCTCATCGCCCTCCGGAACATCCATAATTGGTGCGGGATGTGGTCAATGACAAGGAAAACCTATTTTTTTCCAATATCTTCAAGCACATAGGGCGTAGACTGGTAAACCTCGTTGATCCAGTTGCCAAACAGCAGATGGGCATGGCTGCGCCAGCGGTTTTCAGGCGTGGCCGAGGCATTTCCACCGGGAAAATAATTGGCCGGCAGGTTGATGGTTTTGCCAGCTTCCATATCCCGATGATATTCGTCACCCAAAGAATTCGTGTCGTATTCGATATGATTGAACATGTAGAGCTGGCGATGGCGATCATCGGCCACGAAGCAAAGACCGGCTTCTTCCGACTCCATGAGAACTTCAAGGCCTTTGCCCTTGGGCAATTCGGATTTCCAATTTTCCGTCCAGCGTGAAACGGGCATGGAGAAATCATCGGAGAAGCCACGGAGATAGGGCGATGCCGGGCTCAAATTCTTGTGGCGGTAAATCCCAAAGGCCTTCTGGGCCAGCGCGTGTTTGGGAACGCGGTGGAAATGATAGAGGGCCGCCTGGGCGCCCCAGCAGATGTTGAAGGTTGATTGGACATGGGTTTGCGTCCAGTCATAAATTTTCTGCAGTTCGTCCCAATAGGTCACGTCTGCAAACTCAAGCAGTTCGATGGGCGCTCCGGTGATGATCAGACCGTCAAATTTTTCCTTACGCACCTTTTCCCAGTCGCGGTAGAAAGTGATCATGTGGTCATTGGGTGTGTTTTTGGATTTGTGATTTGTGATCTTGATCAGGTTCAGTTCAACCTGCAACGGCGTTGCGCCGATAAGGCGGGCAAACTGTGTCTCGGTCCTGATCTTGTTGGGCATGAGATTGAGAAGCCCAATGCGCAAGGGGCGAATGTCCTGGCGGTGGGCGGAATCCTCTGTCATCACCATGACCCCTTCTTTCTCAAGGGTGAGGCGTGCTGGCAGATCATTGGGAATTTTTATGGGCATGGCACTCAGCGCTTATCTATTACTGTGCCAAGCAGGCTCAGAAAATCAGCCTCGGACCTGATTTTTGGAACTTCTTCCATGGGTAACTGATAGCCAAAATTCTTCGCTATTTTTTGATAGACAGGAATGCGGTGGTGCAGCAGTTGCTCGAACCCCCAGACGGCAAAGTCATCGGGCACGACGTCATCATCATTGCGGATTTTGTGTGTGTCCTTGTATTCAGCCCATTTCTTTTGCAGAAACTCCGGCTGGTAATACATGGGCTTTGGATATTTGCGGAAGCGCTCCACCAGTGTCCTGGTGTGCTGGGGATTTCCTTCGATGTAAAGCAGGAGCGTGCTTTCGCTCAAGGATTTCAATACGGGATCATTGGGGTCATCGGGATTGACCACTTCGCACAGGCTGCCGCCGGAATCGCAGATAAAGTGCTGGTAGCGATAGATGTCGCGAGACCGCTCAATGAAGCCAGGCACATCGAGCAGGGAACGGATTTCCGCGTCCCGGTGCTGGCTCTGGCGGCGCTTGTATTCGGCAAAGGAAATGCCGCCAAGCGCCGGGTTTCCCGGCTTTCCCAGATAGGTTGAAAGGGGACTCAGGTTGTCAAAGGTGATGTTGGAGCAGATATAGATTGAATCGGATTTCAGGAGCTCGGCCAGAAACGGAACCTTCATGGCCTCGCGCTTGAAATTATCAACGATATGCTCGTCCATGTAGCGCGTGCCAATGCGGTAATCGACGGAATACTGGAACCAGCCGCTCTTTTGCAGCATCACGGCAAGCGTGGTTTTACCAACGCCCGACATGCCCATGATGGTCACGGCGTGGGCGGGCTGTTTCCTGAATTCCGGGGCGGATTTAAAGCGCATGGGGGTTGATTAGCCGAAGCGGGGGGTGATGGGCAACCCACGTTGATCTAGAAGTCTTTTGTCAGGCGGAAATCCACAGCGTGGGAGTCAAACTCATAGAGCGAGATATTGCTGTCGTTATAGATGTAGGTATATTCAATGGACGGGGCATAGCCCCAGATATTGAAGTCGCGCTTGGTGAGGGCCACGGTGCCGGTCAGCCACATATCTTCGCGGACGACGCCTGCTATGGGGTGCTGGGCATCGAAGTCGGATAGGCGCACTTCACCATTGAGATTTACGGTAATGCCCTTGGGCAATTCCTTGTAGAGAGCGAAGCCGCCGGAATAGGTTTGGTAGGAGGTGAAGTCCAGTTCTGTCCTTATACGGTCGTAGCCAGCATATAGGGAGGCAGTTAGACTGGAATCGAAAGCATGGGTCCACGAACCATCAATCATGAGGGCCGTGCCGTCGCTCGTCGATATGTCGGGATACGTGCGCCACTCGTAAACGGAGCTGAGATTGATGCGGTCCTGCGGTGACAGGGCTTTCTGCAGGCTTACACGCGGACCATAGCTGTAATAGCTCAAGCCAATCTCGTCGTTCTCCATGTTTTCGCTGGTAACAAGCCCAGCGCCCAAAAAGCCATCTGTGAGGAGATAGCGCAGTTCCGCCGATTGGCTAGCGCCATACATGTTGAAGTTGCTGTCGGTGTAGATGCTGGCATAAACGCCGCTACCCAATACGAAGGAGAAATCGTTGCCGAGGCGATGCGAGTAGCCAGCGCTCAGGCCGGTTGAAAACCCGATGCCACTTTGCTCCCGTGACCCGTCATCAATAACCATGTCGACGCCCCAAAGTGGCGAATAGATGGTTTTGTTGGAGCTGCCATTATTCACATTCGTGCCGGGAGCAACCGAGACATAGAAATTGAACGTAAAGGGGCGGCGCGCATCGATGGTGTCGATGAAGGAGCGAATGCCTTGGGCTTCGTATTCATTCGGCGCCTCGGCCATGAGAAGATTGAGATGATGCTTGGCACTGTCATCTTCCTGCAAGACAAAAAGCGTTTGGGCGAGTTCGGCGCGTACCAGTGTCAGGCTTGGGTCATCGGCAAGGGCCGCGCGATAGTTTTTGGCAGCACCGGTGAGGTTGCCGCGGGCCTTGAGGATCAGGCCTTCAACGAAGAGTTGGCGGTTTCTTCCAAATTTGCCAGTCAATGGATAGCGTTTGAGAAGGCTCGCTGCCAGTTCGTGCTGGCCGGATTTGGCCAGCTTTATAAGCAGCTTCACCCGTGTAGTTTCATTTGAGGTTTCATACTCTGAAATCTGCTGCGGAGACGGCGCAACGGCTGCCTTGGCCAGGACAGCGGTTGACATCAGCATCAAACAAGAAAGCGCACAGAAAACTGCGCGCATGCTTGTCGGCAGTCCCATAGGTTTTCCGATACGCATTTCGTCCTTGGTTAGTTGCCGTTGAATGCACCGTTGATGGTCAGGAAGCCACGGCGGTCATCATTGATGCCGGCGCTGCCACCGATGGGATCGGGGTCGACGCCATAAACGTTGAAGATACCTGTGGTTTCTGAAGCGCCCGCGCCAAAGAATCCGCCGTACATCGGGTTATCGCCGCTCACGAATGTTCCGTCGAGTGTGGCGGTGCCGGCGTAGGTGTTGCCAGTGATGGCTCCATCCAGGGCGATCGTGACGTTGTAGATGCTGTAATCCGGTTCGGCCACGGTACCTGCAGTGCCAACATTCCAAGTGTACCAGCTGCTTACACCAGCCTGGTAGCTCGTCCAGGTTTCCGGCGTAAGTCTGCTGACTGAGCTGTCGATCGTCGATGTGCCAAAATCCGCAGTTACCGTCGATGCGCCCTGGACACGCCAGAGGGCGTTAGGATCGATGTCGGCGCCGCTGGGCTTTATCCAATTCGAGGATTTTGCGGTGCCAACGAAACGGCCATTATAGGTGGCGGTTCCGCCACCCGGCATGCTGGCAAGCGCCGTCCTGTTGCCGCCAAATGACCAGGCCTGCTGCGCAGCCTCGCCGCCGCTCGCGGCATTTCGATACTGGGTGGCATAGCTTTCGTTCCAGGTCCAGACCTGCAATTCCTCATCGCGTTCCTGGCCAGTGGTGTTGCTGATGGCGCGGTACTCCTGGTAGTTGACTGAGCCACCATTTCCGTTACCCGTCGGATCTGGCAAGTTGCTTCCTGGAAGATACTCGGCCATGGTCACAGGCGTTGGCCAGCTTCCATTTCCGCTGGTGTTGGTATCAATGACTATTCTTTGGCTCGTCGGCGCGCCCGACAGCGGGCTGTTTAAAAGCTGGGACAGTGATGTTCCCGAAGCGGGTTGCTGGTAAATGGAACTTTCCAGGGCAATCGTGACATCCGCCGTGGTTGGGCTCAAATCTGTGGTGTTGCCGCCGTCCGTTCCAGAATCATCACCATCCGCGCCGTCGTCAATACCGTCACCATCGGCGTCGGTAATGCCGCCGCTGCCACCTGCCGGATCCGGACAGGCAAGTCCGCAGAGTTCCAGTGTCGCATTGCTTGCGGATGACCCGGTCGTGGGTGTTCCTTCGCAAGCTGCGAGGGCAAATGCCGACAAAACCAGAAGTGATGCTGACCCAATACGCATGATATTTCCCACAACCCGAATTATTCACCGCTAAAATTGCACGGGTTCAGCTAATTTTGCGTTAAGCAAAACCGATTCTTGAAGGTTCAAAATGAGACAGGCCGTTAACAATTCCGCAACCTGGTATGAGGCCACGACAGACCGTGGTGAGGTCCGCGCTTCCTTGCGCGGCACGGTGAAAGCCGATGTCTGCGTGATCGGCGGAGGGCTTGCAGGGCTCACCACTGCACTCGAACTTTCGCGCCGCAAAAAGAAAGTAATTTTGCTGGAAGCAAAGCGATTGGCGTGGGGCGCATCGGGCCGCAATGGCGGATTTGTGTCCAATGGCTTTGCGGAGGGAATTGAAAATGTTCAGAAGCGGGTGGGGTTTGATGCGGCGCGCGCCCTCTATTCACTTTCCCGGCATGGATCGCAATATGTGCGCCGTGAAATTGAATCAGGCGATCCCACGATTAAAATGGGCGAGGGATGGATCGTTGCCTTGCGCCACCGCGATAATGGCGGTCTTAAATCCTACCGCGATATGATGGCGCGGGATTATGACGAGGATTTCCAGTTTCTCTTGCCCGGGCAGACCCGTGAAAAACTGAATTCAGCCCGTTATTTTGAAAGCATCTACAATCCCCGTGCCCTGCATTTTCATCCCTTGCGCTACTCCCTGATGATTGCCCGCAAGGCGGAGAAAAGTGGCGCTACCTTGCATGAAAATACGCAGGCGCTTTCGGTGCAAAAGAAAAACGGGGAATGGAGTGTTCGCACTGCCGATAGTGAGGTTGTGGCCCAACACGTTGTCCATTGCGTTTCGTCATTGGATCGCAACATCCATAAAGAGAGCGGCCGTGCTGTTCTGCCGGTTGCGACCTATGTGGCGGTCACTGAACCCGTGAACCAGGACGCGGTCCGGACCACCGCAGCGGTTGCCGATACACGCAGGGCAGGCAATTATTACCGGATGATTAATGAAGACAGGCTGCTCTGGGGCGGGCGAATCACCACGCAGGTTTCCGAGCCCGCGCGGCTGGCCTCGCAGATGAAAGGCGACATGCTGGCAACCTATCCGCAACTGGGTAATCCCCGCATTGATTACTCCTGGGCGGGGCTCATGGGCTATGCCCTGCACAAGATGCCGCTCATTGGTAAAGACAAGCACGGTCAATGGTTTGCCACCGCCTTTGGCGGGCATGGCATGAATACCACGGCGATGGCGGGCCAGCTGCTGGCGCGCGCCATTGCCGACCGGGATGATGAATACCGGCGTTTTGCGCCTTTTGCGCCCCTGTGGGCGGGCGGCCAGCTCGGGCGGGCCGGTGTGCAGGCCTCCTACTGGTGGATGCAGCTCCGTGACCGAATCGACGAGGTGCGCTCCCGGTAAACCGGCATTGTTTTTGCAAGGTTTTGGACTTGAATCACTGGCTATTGTCGAAGCAGGCCAAGGCCGCTATAAGCCCGCGCCACAGACTACCGGAGAGACGATTTATGAATGTACTTGTCGATATTGACTATAGACCCAGTGACGACGAGCCTTTCATGAATGAACGGCAAGCGGCGTATTTCCGGCAAAAGCTGAATGCCTGGAAGGAAGACATCCTGCGCGAAAGCCGGGAAACCATCACCCATCTGCAGGATGAGACTCATGTCTTGCCGGATTTGGCAGACCGGGCATCCTCTGAAACCGACCGCTCGCTGGAACTTCGGGCGCGTGACCGGCAGCGCAAGCTCATTTCCAAGATTGAAGCGGCCTTGCAGCGGATCGACAATGGCACCTATGGCTATTGCGACGAGACGGGCGATCCCATCAGCCTGAAACGCCTGGATG
>CAZAMS010000268.1:0-7727 GCA_964486305.1 uncultured Aestuariivirga sp. | reverse complement strand
ATTCCTTTTCGGCGAAATGAATTTACTTCGCCGGGAAGCGCGCTAAGCAAGAAACGGGTGGTTCTTAAGCCTGGGCGGCCCTAAGTTTACAGCATGGAAAAGCAAACACATGACTACGAACTGGTGAAGCACACACTGGCGTTCATTTCTGAAAACTGGCGCGACCAGCCCTCGCTTGATACCTTGGCGGATCAGGCTGGCCTCAGTGCCACGCACCTGCAACGCCTGTTCACGCGCTGGGCGGGCTTGAGCCCCAAGGCCTTCCTGCAGGCGGTCACCCTTGACCATGCCCGCGAGTTGCTGCGGGATTCGGCCTCCATCCTGGATGCTTCCTATGAACTGGGGCTTTCCGGACCGGGGCGCCTGCATGATCTCTTTGTGACCCACGAGGGCATGTCGCCCGGCACTTACAAGGCGCGTGGCCGTGGCCTCAACATTCAGTATGGCTTTCATGATTGCCCCTTCGGGCGGGCGCTTATCCTGATCACCAGCGAGGGCCTGGCAGGCCTTGCCTTTGCCGATGAGGGCAAGGAAGAATCGGCCTTGGCCGACATGACATCGCGCTGGCCGGAAGCAACTTACGTGGAAAATCACCAGGCAACTGCGTCCTATGCCAAGCGCATTTTTGAATCGGAGCGCTGGAAGCCGGATCAACCCTTGCGGATTGTGTTCATCGGTTCGGATTTTGAAATCCGGGTCTGGGAAACAATCCTCCGCATTCCCTTCGGCAAGGCCTCGACCTATTCGGATATTGCGTCCCACATTGGCAAACCAGCAGCAGCAAGAGCAGTCGGATCGGCGGTGGGCAAGAATCCCATTTCATTTGTTGTGCCGTGCCACCGGGTGCTGGAAAAATCCGGCGGGCTCGGCGGCTATCACTGGGGGCTTACCCGCAAGCGCGCCATTCTGGGCTGGGAAGCCGGCGTGATGGCTGGCGGAACGCACTAGATCACGATGATTTTGGATTGAATCAATCCAAAATCATAAACGTGATCGAAATCAATAATCTGGAGCATGATGTTATCGCCAAAGTCTATCAACTTTGGCGCATCATGCTCTAGAGTTTAGGTTTATAAATTCTATCCTAGGGAATCGAGAGGCAGCGCCGTCGTCTCCTTGATCTTCTCCATGACGAAGCTGGAGGAGACGTCGGTCAGCGGGATCTTTGCGATCAATCGTTTATAAAGTCGGTCATAGCCAGCGATATCGGATACAACGGCCTGCAGCAGATAATCCGTGTCACCCGTGGTGCGGTAGACGCCAATTATTTCCGGGAAGCCCTTCACGGCCGCGGCGAATTTCTCCAGCCATTTGGGATCATGCTGGGCGGTCTTCACGGCGATGAATGCGGTGAGGCTGAGATTGAGCTTTCCGGCATCGAGTAGCGCCACCCGGGCGCTAATGACACCTTCATCCTCCAAGTTTTTCACCCGGCGCCAGCAGGCATTGCGCGACAGGTGCACTTTGTCCGAAAGCACCTCGATGGATTGCCCGGCATCACGCTGCAGTTCACGGAGAATGCCGCGGTCCTTGAGATCGATCATTGCATTTCACTCCGATATTGGGAAAATATCCCAATATTATAACATATTCACTTCATATTTGGGAACAATTTCTGCCGCTGGCGATACATATTTGCAGTATCAATCAGGGAGGAACCAAACCATGTCAACAGTGTCCAAACTCTTCATCGCCCATCCCAGTGCCGTCGGCGAAAGCTATTTCGAGCACATGAAGTTTGCACTCAGATTCTCGGGCCGGTTATTCCGGGCGGGTTTTGCCGCTTTCGCCCATGGTTTTGTGCCTGCGGTCTGTGAGACCACGGCGTCGGAGGCGGTCTTTGCGATGAATGATGAAATTCGCGCCCGCCGCAGGCTTATGGCAGAGTGATTACAGCTTCTTGTAAAACAGCGCCGTGTCATGCAGGCCTTCCCGGCCATAGGCATAGTCGGGAATATAGCCGGCGCAGGTGAAACCGAGCTCCCGGTAGAATTTTTCAGGAGAGCCGTGGGCCACAGTATCGAAATTGATCAGGGTAAATCCCAACTCACGGGCCTTGGTTTCCAGCGCCAGCATCAGCAGGGTGCCTATGCCCTTGCGGCGAAAGTCACGGTGCACCAGAAGCTTGGCTGCCTCGCAGCGGTGCGGCTGGTTGGGCGCCCAGGCCTTTTGCAGGAGAACGGTTCCGGCGATCACGCCTTTATCCTCGGCCACAAACTGAATGGTGCTTCCATCCCTGACGCCGTCAACGGTCTTGCGCCAGAATTTCTCGGCCACATTTTTTTCGAGAGGCCAGAGAAAGGTGACACCTGCCCCGGCATCCACCGCGTCAATCAGAATCTCGGCCAATCTTGGCACGCAAGTGTCATACTCCGCAATCGTCAGTTCACGGATGATCATGCAGAAAGTGTCTCGCTCGAAACGGGCCGCGAGTCAGCGCCCAGCTTGTAACAAACGGGAACCCCGGTTTCCAATTCGCGTTTGAGAATCTGTTTCGGTGTCAGGCCCTCAATCGCCATGATGAGCGAGCGCAGGGAATTGCCATGGGCCGACACAAGCACGGATTTTCCGGAAAGCACATGGGGCTGGATCATGTGCATGTAATAGGGCAGTGACCGGGCCAGCGTGTCCTTCAGGCTCTCGCCGCCGGGTGGCGGCACATCATAGGACCTCCGCCAGATCAGCACTTGCTCCTCGCCCCATTTCTTGCGGGCATCATCCTTGTTCAACCCGGTGAGTTCGCCGTAATCGCGCTCGTTCAAGGCCTGGTCGCGGGTTTCCGGCAAACCGGTCTGGCCCAATTCTTCGAGCATGATTTTCAAGGTGTGCTGGGCGCGGATAAGGGCGCTGGTGAAACACACATCAAAGGCGTAGCCCTTGGCTTTCAGTCTTTTTCCGGCGGCATGGGCTTCTTTCACACCCAGTTCGGAAAGGTCGGGGTCCTTCCAGCCGGTAAACCAGTTCTTCAAATTCCATTCGCTTTGTCCGTGGCGCACAAGCACGAGGGTTCCGCTCATTATTCCAATCCCAATACATCCGCCATTGAATAGAGGCCGGGCTTCTGGCCCCTCGCCCAAAGGGCTGCTTTCACCGCGCCATGGGCGAAGATATCGCGGCTTTCGGCCTTGTGGGAAAATTCGATGCGCTCGGCGCTGCCGGCGAAGATCACTGTATGATCGCCCACAACGGAACCACCCCTGAGTGCGGCAAAACCAATATCGCCAGTTGGCCTTGCACCTGTATGGCCATCACGCGAACGCACTGATCTTTTGCCCAAATCAATCTTGCGGCCTTCGGCTGCGGCCTGGCCCAACAACAATGCGGTGCCTGAGGGTGCATCAATCTTGTGGCGATGGTGCATTTCAAGAACTTCGATATCGAAGTCTTCGCCGAGAGCAGCGGCCGCCTTGCGCACGAGGGAAGCAAGGATGTTCACGCCAAGGCTCATGTTGCCTGACTTCACAATGCGCGCGGTCTTTCCGGCGGCCCGGATTTTCTCTTCGCCAGCGGCGTCAATGCCGGTGGTGCCGATGACATGCACGACGCCTGCGCGTGCCGAATGTTCCACCAGCGAAAGGGTGGCCGCAGGAACGGTGAAATCAATGATGCCGTCAATATTTTTGAACAGTGCTGCGGGATCATCGGAAATCATGGCCCCAGTCGTTCCCATCCCGGTCCCCACAAGCGGCGAACCCTTGGGCTCAAGCCCGCCCGCTATCGCGCAGCCCGGGGTTTCCTCAATGATGCGGGTCAACACCCGCCCCATGCGCCCGCCAGCGCCCGCTATTGCCAGTTTCATTGTCATGGGGTGTGTTTAGCAATGGGGCGAGGCAAAGGACAAGTGCCTCAATTGCGCCATAGCAGTTTGCAGATTTGCGGGTGTGCGGCGCTTTTTCAGATTCCTGACCTGGTTTGTCGTCCTGACAATGGTGGTTCCATCGGCTCTGGGTGCGGCGATTGGTTATGCCAAGGGCTGGCCCGCAACCTGGCGGCAGGCCAATTGGTCTTCGTCGGGCGCGCTGCCTGCCGCCACGACAACAAACTCAGCAAAGGTCATGGTTCTTGCGAGCCGCACGGGGCAATGGAAGGGCATCTTTGCCGAACACATGTCGATCGTCATGAAGCTCGCGGGCGAAACCGCGTGGACACGGTTTGATGTGGTGGGCTGGGGAACGCCGGTGCGCGAGAATGCCTATGCGGCCGATGCCAACTGGTACGGCAACACACCGCATGTGATTTATGCGCTTGAAGGCGAGGCGGCAGAGCGGCTCATTCCGGCAATCAAGACCTCCATTCAAAGTTATCCTTACAGCGCGCCGGGGAGTTACGTTATCTGGCCGGGACCAAATTCGAATACATTTGTGTCCTGGGTCGTGCGGCATACGGACGGCTTCACGGCAGAGCTTTCGCCCGTCGCCGTGGGCAAGGATTATCTCGGCCCCGGATTGCAGGTAGCCCGCGCGCCGAGTGATACGGGATACACGGTTTCGATAGATGGATATTTCGGTGCCACGCTTGCGCTTGAAGAAGGTCTTGAGCTTCATGTCGCGGGCGGCACTATCGGTCTTGACCCCGATGACCTCGCCATCAAACTGCCCGCGTTTGGAAACTCAGTGTGTGGGATTTTGTTGGATAAATAATCTGTCATCCCGGCGAAAGCCGGGACCCAGATTTCAACAAGCTCGAACTTCACCGACAAGCACTTTTCACGCGCAGAAATGGGTCCCGACTTTCGTCGGGATGACAGAAGTAACAAAAGAGCTAAACGCCCTCAACGATCACGATATCGGCTTCACCTGCACCCAAGCGTTTGGCACGGGCCGCCTGGTATTCCGCTGAGCGGTAGCAGTCCAATGCGGCTTGCAGGGATGGGAACTCGACCACCACATTACGCGGACGGCCATTGCCTTCCATTTGCTCAAACGTGCCGCCACGGGCCAGGAACGTGGCACCATATTTCTTGAAGGCTACAGGCGCATCGCTGGCATAGTGCTTATATTGATCCGGATTGCTCACCGTGACATGGGCAATCCAATAGGCCTTTGGCATCATTCAACTCCCTGACTTTGTCACCTTATCGCATGCATCAAAAAAATATTCTGCCGTAATTTCATTTGCCACGGCGCGGGCTTAACTCTTCGCGGAAATATCTCGGTGTAAGCCCCGTTGACCGGCGAAATTGGCGGGCAAAGGCTGCCTGATCAGCATAGCCGCAGTCGAGAGCGATGCGGCTGATGGGCTGGTCAGTTTGGCGCAGCCTGTTGCAAGCCAGCTCAAGGCGGGCGCGCGTGACATACTGTCCGGCAGAAACGCCAAAGAGGCTGCGGATGCGCTGATCAAACTGATAGGTTGAGAGGCCCGCCATTGCCGCGAGTTCCGGCAAGTGGAGTGACTGGTCCAGATTTTCTCTGATGTGATCGAGAACAACTGAAAGGGCTGCCATATCTGATTGGAGCGCTGCCGGTGACAGCAGGTCCCGCGAGATGCCTGAGAGGCCGATAATGAGGCCATCGCGCCCAAGAACCGGCTCTTTCCAGGTGAGGCACCAGCCCTGTCCGCCGCCGGGATAGAGATGGAGTTCAAGTTGGGCGCGAATTGATTTTCCATCCCGGATAACGGCCATATCCTGGGCCACGATCCGCTGGCCCAGGGGCGGCGGAAAAAAATCCATGGCGTTTCGCCCGATAAGTTCATTTTTGTGGGTGCACGTGCAACGCTTCACAAGGGTATCATTGACGGCAACGTAGCAGCCCTCCCCGTCCTTCAGAAAAAAGACAATATCCGGAACCTGATCAAATAGATCTTCCGCCGCATAGGACTGGCCCAATTGGGCGAAGAATTTTGCGGTGGCGTCATGCTGTCTCTTCATTGCGATAATTTGTGCCAATTCTTGAGTGACCACCAGAGTTTTCGACAAGACCTCCATGGCGCGAGCATTTACACTTCCACGATGAAAATGAAAACCTGAGGAGGCCGCTTCATGGTCGCATCGATTTTTGCGGGCTGCATTCCAGCCCTGATGACCCCTTGCAAGCCTGACCGTACGCCTGATTTTGCAGCCCTTGTGCGCAAGGGAAAAGAGCTCATCGGCGCTGGCATGTCAGCCGTGGTCTATTGCGGCTCCATGGGGGATTGGCCCCTTCTCACCGATGAGCAACGGCAAGAAGGTGTCTCTCAATTGGTCAAGGCCGATGTGCCAGTGATCGTTGGAACTGGCGCACAAAATTCTGCGCGCGCGGCTGCCCATGCAGCCCATGCAAAGCATGTGGGCGCCAAAGGTCTCATGGTCATTCCGCGCGTGCTTTCGCGCAGCATTTCGGTTGCGGCCCAGCGCGCTCATTTTGCCCAGGTGCTTGAGGCCGCCGTGGACCTGCCAAGCGTTATCTATAACAGCCCCTATTATGGATTTGAAACCAAAGCTGATCTTTTCTTCGACCTCAGAAAGAAATTTCCCCATCTCGTTGGTTTCAAGGAATTTGGCGGCGGGCCGGCGCTGCGCTACGCGGCCGAACACATCACCAATCGCGATACTTCACTAACGCTGATGGTGGGGGTTGATACACAGGTGTTCCACGGCTTTGTCAATTGTGGGGCCGCAGGTGCCATCACGGGAATTGGCAATGTACTGCCGAAAGAAATTCTGCATCTCGTCGCGCTTTGCGAGCGCGCCGCAACCGGCGATGCGGAGGCAAGATGCCTCGCGCTGGAACTGGAACAAGCTCTCCATGTGCTTTCTTCTTTTGATGAGGGCACGGACCTTGTCCTCTACTACAAGCACCTCATGGTGCTCGAGGGGAGTCCTGAATATGAATTTCATTTCAACGAAACAGATACCCTTTCTGCAAGCCAAAAAGCCTATGCGACCCAACAGCTGAAATTGTTCAAAGCCTGGTATTTTAACTGGACGGCGGTGAAACTCTGACATGCGCGTTATAGACTCCCATACCGAGGGCGAGCCGACCCGGCTCATACTGGACGGCGGGCCACCCTTAGGCAGTGAGTCCATGGCCGAACGCCGGAGGATTTTTTCTCAGAAATTTGATTCCTACCGAACTGCTGCAATCAATGAGCCCAGGGGTCACGATGACCTGGTTGGAGCCTTGCTCTGTGAGCCCGTGGACAAAAATTGCGCTGCTGGCCTAATCTTTTTCAACAATGCGGGCTTTCTCGGCATGTGCGGCCATGCCAGCATCGGCGCTGCTGTCAGTCTCTACCATGTCGGGCAGATTGGACTTGGCCAGCACCGGTTTGAAACGCCTGTCGGCGTTGTCGCCGTTGATCTGACCAGTCGCAATGAGGCGACCATTGAAAATGTTGAGAGCTCACGCTTTCGGAACACGGTCAGCGTTATCGTGAAAGAACTGGGCATTGTCACCGGTGATATCGCCTGGGGCGGCAACTGGTTTTTTCTCAGCCGTGATGCGCCCTGTGCGCTGGAGATGGCCAATATCCCCGAGCTCACCAAAGCTGCTGCTGCCATCAAAGCAACACTTGCCGCAAATGGCATCACAGGCGCACATGGAGCGGAAATCGACCACATCGAATTTTTTGGTCCGCCACAGGCACCCCACGCGAACAGCCGCAATTTTGTATTTTGCCCAGGTGGTGCCTATGACCGCTCGCCCTGTGGCACGGGCACAAGTGCAAAGCTCGCTTGCCTCGCGGCGACGGGTGACTTGCTGCCGGGCGAGGTTTGGGTACAGGAAAGCATCATTGGCAGCAGGTTC
>CAZAMS010000267.1:0-7373 GCA_964486305.1 uncultured Aestuariivirga sp. | reverse complement strand
ACCGGTTTATCTTTCTTACCCTTCTCCCCTTGAGGGAGAGGGTGGCAGCCGAAGGCTGACGGGTGAGGGGTATGCCAGACACGTCTCAGTGAAGACAGCCCCCTCATCCGGCGCGTTCGCGCCACCTTCTCCCTCAAGGGGGGAGGTAAGAAATAAAACCTAAACACGCATGCCCTCAACGCCGCGTGAAATTCCGGCCACACCGGTGCGGGCGACTTCAACGAGGCCAATCGGCACCATGAGTGAAATGAACTGGTCAACTTTGTCGGGCTTGCCGGTGATTTCGAAAATGAAACTCTCGGTCGAAGCATCGATGACTCGGGCGCGGAACGCATCGGCAAGCCGCAAGGCCTCCATGCGCTTTTCGCCTGTGCCTGCCACCTTCACCATAGCGAGTTCCCGCGCGATGGAATTGCCCTGCTCCGTCAAGTCAGCGACCGAATGCACCGGCACCATGCGCTCAAGCTGGTGCCTGATCTGCGTGAGCACGGCGGGCGTGCCCGTGGTCACGATGGTAAAGCGCGACACATGCTTGTCATGGATGGTTTCCGAAACCGTGAGCGAATCGATGTTGTAGCCACGCCCCGCGAACAGGCCGATGATGCGGGCCAGGACGCCCGGCTCGTTGTCGGCCACCACGGCCAGCGTGTGGGTTTCCACCGCCTTCTTGGAAGTGTCGAGGAAATAGGCAGATCCCGTGGGCGCTTGGTGTGCGTTCATGTCTTTCTCCTCAAACCAGCTCTTTGCCCTTGGCATCAATAGCGCCGCCGACTTCCTCGTCACTCACGTCTTCACCCAGCAGCATTTCATTGTGGGCCTTGCCCGAAGGAATCATCGGGAAGCAGTTGGCAAGGGCCGCCACACGGCAATCGAACAACACGGGATGCGGCGTCTTGATCATTTCCTTGATTTTGTCGTCAAGCTCTGGAGGTTTTTCGGCCCGCAAGCCAACGCAGCCAAAGGCTTCCGCCAGCTTCACAAAATCCGGCAAAGCTTCCGAATAGCTCTCGCTCAGGCGGTTGCCGTGGAGCAATTGCTGCCACTGCCGCACCATGCCCATGTACTGGTTGTTCAGGATGAATATCTTGATCGGCAGGCGGTACTGCACCGCCGTAGACATTTCCTGCATGGTCATTTGCACCGAGGCATCGCCCGCGATGTCAATGACCAGCGATTTTGGATGCGCCATCTGCACGCCGACCGCCGAAGGCAGGCCGTAGCCCATGGTGCCGAGGCCGCCGGACGTCATCCAGCGATGCGGCTCCTCGAACTTGAAGAACTGCGCCGCCCACATCTGGTGCTGGCCAACTTCCGTGGTGATGTAGACATCCTTGTCACGCGTCAGGTCGTAAAGCCGCTGGATGGCATATTGCGGCATGATCACATCTTTGTTGGTTTTGTACTTCAGGCAATCCTTGGTCTTCCAGCCCTCGATTTCCTTCCACCAGGCCTGCAAGGCTTTCTTGTCAAGCTCGTGAGCCTTGGCCTTCCATACCCGGATCATGTCTTCCAGCGCATGGGCCACGTCGCCCACAACCGGAATATCAACCTGCACCGTCTTGTTGATCGACGAAGGATCGATGTCTATATGGATTTTCTTTGAGCCCGGCGAGAAGGCATCAAGCCGGCCCGTGATGCGGTCGTCAAAGCGGGCACCCACATTGATCATCACGTCGCAATCATGCATGGCCATGTTGGCCTCGTAGGTGCCGTGCATGCCCAGCATGCCAAGCCAGTTCTTAGCCGAAGCCGGATAGGCGCCAAGGCCCATCAACGTCGAGGTGATGGGGATGTTCGTCATCTTCACAAATTCGCGCAACAGTTTCGAAGCAATTACACCGGAATTGATCACGCCGCCGCCCGTGTAGAGCAGCGGACGCTTGGCCTTGGCGATGAGGTCAACGGCGGCGCGGATTGCGTCCTGGTTCGGCTTCACCTGCGGCCGATAGGTCTTATGCTCAATGTTCTTGGGGCCGACATAGCGCCCCTTGGCAAACTGAACGTCCTTTGGAATATCAACCACGACCGGGCCGGGCCGCCCGTGGGTGGCCACATAGAAGGCTTCGTGCAGGATGCGCGCCAGGTCATTCACGTCCTTCACCAGCCAGTTGTGCTTGGTGCAGGGCCGGGTGATGCCAACCGTGTCACATTCCTGAAACGCGTCATTGCCGATGAGATGGGTGGGAACCTGCCCCGTGATACAGACCATGGGGATCGAATCCATCAGCGCATCGGTGAGGCCGGTCACCGCATTGGTGGCACCGGGGCCTGAAGTAACAAGAACAACACCGCATTTGCCGGTTGACCGCGCATAGCCCTCCGCCGCATGGGTTGCCCCTTGTTCATGGCGCACCAGGATATGCTTCACCTTGTCCTGCTGGAATATCTCGTCATAGATTGGCAGCACCGCACCGCCGGGATAACCGAATACATGTTCCACCCCGTGATCGGCCAAAGCCTTCAGCACGATCACGGCACCTGACATTAATTCGCCCGTAACCATTTCAAACCTCTTTAATCCAGCCACTTCGTTTCACATGAACCGCCCTTTCAGGCAATAAAAAAGGCCCCCGAGGGAGCCTGTTTTCGCGCAACACCGTGTATCCCGGAGGGTTAACCCTCCGCGGCGCTACGCGACCCCACGACGATAAGAATGTTGTTCATGGAGCGCTTCTACCTACCCCGGAGGGCGAGGTCAAGCGCTCCATGTGACATTCGTTAACCGCTTATGACTTTTTCATCGAGTCCTGCCAGAACTCGAAAGCCGCCAAAAGGGCCACCAATGCGCCAATCGCGAAATGCAAGGCGCGCATCTCGCTGGCAATGCCGTAATCCAATATCAAGACCGATACGGCCAGCCACACGCCAAGAACAAACTGGATAATCTCTTCCCAGCGCCCTTTCAGCATGATTTCAAACAGCGCCATGGCCATGATCACGACACCCACAAAGAGCGCGCTGAACAGGACAGGCGGCGGCATTTCACCCGGCACCAAGGCGGGTGTCAGCAGCAACAGGCCGCCAAGGACAACGGAAACCCAGTCCTCCCAGCCCCGGTGGGTTTTAAGAACATCAAGTTTTGGAAAAAAGAACCTTGCCATGTAAACCTCCTCCTTTGAGAAGTCCCGGTCCACGGCCAGGGGGTCCGTCACGACAATCCGCCACGCAACCCTTTGGCCCGTGACCTCATGATTCACTTGGGGATTGCCGCCCAATTTGCAAGGGCTCCCTGCCCCCGCCACCAGGTGAACTGGCGTTTGATGTAGTGGCGGGTTGCCGTTTTGGCCAAGGTTGTGGCCTCTTCGAGGGAGATTTCACCGCGCAAATGGCGGGTGAGTTCGGGAATGCCGATGGCCTTCATCATGGGCAGTACGTTGCCATGTTTGATGAGAGGGCGCACTTCCTCCAGCGCTCCGGCCGCCATCATCTGGTCAAACCGGCGTTCGGCGCGGGTGTAAAGTTCCTCGCGCGGCACATCGACCAGATGGCGTTCGATTACAATATCTCTGAGAAAGGCGTGCGATTGTGCCTCCCTCTGCCAGTAGGAAAGCGGTTGCCCGGTTCCCTCCAGCACCTCCAAAGCGCGCGACAGGCGTTGCCTGTCGCTCGGCTTCAACGCCCGTGCGCTTGCCCTGTCACGGCGCAAAAGTTCCCCGTGAAGATCGCCCTCAAAGCTCCGCCATTTTTCGCGGATGTCCGGCGAGATTGGGGGAACATCAGCCAGCCCCTGCTCCAGCGCCATGAAATACAACCCGGTGCCGCCCGTGATGATGGGAAGCTTGCCCAAAGCCCATGCCGCTTCGATTTCACGTTTGGCATCCGCCAGCCAGTGAGCCACCGAATAACTGTCAAAGCCGGACGCATGTCCGTAAAGCCGGTGGGGAGCCTCGTGCAGCTCTTCGTCTGTTGGCCGCGCTGAGAGAATTCGCAATTCGCGGTAAACCTGCAAGGCATCCGCGTTGATGATCACACCATCGCGTTCCTTCGCCAGCGTCAAGGCAAGAGCGGACTTGCCGCTGGCGGTCGGGCCTGCAATAAGCAGCGCAGATTTGGATTTGGTCTGGTTCATCATGGCAACCGTTCTTGTTCTCATAGCAGCCTCAGGCGCAGACGCAATAAACGACGAAGTCCTGGGGCTTGTGGGAACGGCGCCGCACTGGCTGTCCAAAGGCGAGGCGGCAGAATTTGCAGCACCAGACAATCTGGACGGTCTCTGCCAGAGCCTTGCCCAGCTTCCCATTGATGTGAATGTCGTTCCTAAAGCCAACCGGCGCAAACGCCTGCTCATCGCCGATATGGATTCAACCATGATCCAGCAGGAATGCATCGATGAGTTGGGCGTGGTTGCTGGTCTTGGCGATCAGATCAAAGAAATCACCGTGCGCGCCATGCGTGGCGAAATTGATTTTGCCGATGCCTTGAGAGAGCGCGTGGGACTCATGGCGGGCCTCGATGCCAAAGTCATTGATGCCATTGTGCGCGACCGCATCACCTTGATGCCGGGGGGCAGGACGCTGGTTGCCACTATGAAGGCCCACGGCGCCTATACCGCCCTCGTTTCAGGCGGCTTTCGCCAGTTCACGTCCAGGGTTGCGGCCCACCTGGGCTTTCACACCAATGAAGCCAATGATCTGGTGATCGAAAACGGAAAACTTGCAGGCAAGGTCACCGAACCCATTCTCGGAAAGGAAGCCAAGCTAGCGGCCCTGCAGCATCTCAGCGTGGTGAACGGGTTAACTGCCGCCGATGCCCTTGCCGTTGGCGACGGTGCCAATGATGTTCCGATGTTGCAGGCCGCCGGAATGGGCGTGGCCCTCCACGCCAAGCCGAAGGTGCAGGAAGCAGTCTCCCTCCGCATCAATCACGGCGACCTGACCGCCCTGCTTTATCTGCAGGGTTATAAAAAAACGGAGTTTGTCTAACGCAACTCACATTCCACAAATCTCATCATGCCCGTGCTTGACACGGGCATCTTCTGGCACACCCAAAAGAAGATGGCCGCGTCAAGCGCGGCCATGATGAAAAAACTAAATGAAACTGACTAAATCACTACTTCTTCAGCTTCAGTGCGATAAAGCGCATTTCAGTTTGTTTGCCGCCCTTTGACACCAGCAGGAGCACAGAATTCTTTCCCGCCTTTTCGGCGTCTTCAATGCTGGTGGAAATATCAGCCGCACCCGTAACCGCTTTTTCGCCAGCTTCGGTGATCACGTCACCGGGTTCAAGCCTCTTGTCAGCGGCAGGACTGTCAGCCGTCACCTCGGTGACAACCGCACCCTTGATATCGGCGTCAATCTTGTATTTCAGGCGCAGCTCATCGGTCATTGAGCTCACGGTCATGCCGAGCACGGTTAAAACGGCCGGAGCCGGAGTCGCACCGGAAGTGCTATCCTGCTGGGCGACGACTTTTTCGCCATCTTCCAGCCTGCCAACTTCAGCCATAAGTTCGAGTTCCTTGCCTTTGCGGAGGATCTTGATCGGCACCTTCTTGCCAATTTCCGTATCCGCCACAATGCGCGGCAGGTCGCGCATCGCATTGACCGGCTTGCCGTTGAATTCAATCACCACGTCGCCCGGCTCAATGCCGGCTTTTTCCGCGGGCCCCGTCTTGGTCACGTCCGCTATCAACGCGCCACGCGCCCTGCCCATGGCCATGCTCTCGGCAATGTCGTCGGTCACCGACTGGATTTTTACGCCAAACCAACCGCGCCGGGTTTCCCCGAACTTCACCAGTTGATCGACAACGCCCTTGGCCGTGTTGGCAGGCACTGAAAAGCCAATGCCAACCGAACCGCCGGTGGGCGAAAAGATTGCCGTGTTGATGCCAACTACTTCACCCTTCAGGTTGAACAGGGGGCCGCCGGAATTGCCCTTGTTGATGGCCGCATCCGTCTGGATGAAATCGTCATAGGGGCCCGCATTGATGTCACGGTTGCGCGCCGACACGATGCCAAGCGAAACCGAGCCGCCGAGGCCAAACGGATTACCAATGGCCACAACCCATTCGCCAATACGAAGAACGTCACTATCGCCGAAGGTTACGATGGGAAGCGGCTTCTCGGGCTTGACCCGGAGAACAGCCAAATCCGTTTTCGGATCGCGGCCCACCAACTCTGCCTTCAGAACCGTTGAATCCTGGAAATGCACCTCGATGGCCTCAGCCCCTTCAACCACATGGTTGTTGGTGACAATCAGGCCGCTAGCCTCAATGACAAAGCCCGAACCCATGGAACTGACCTGGCGGTCCTGCTGTTCCGGGGTCTGCCCCTTCCTTTGCTTCTTCAGAAACTCGTCAAAAAAATCCTTGAAGGGCGAATTGTCCGGAAGCTCAGGCAACTGCATGGGGGGGCCGGCAGTTTCCGATTTGGACTGAACTGAAATTTCAACAACGGAAGGAAGCAGGCGTTCGGCCAGATCGGCAACGGAAGGAAGTTGTTCAAGCTGCGCCTGCGCCGGTTGTGTTGCCATGGGAGCCGCGACAAAGCCAATGGCCAATATCCCAAGGGCCGCACTTCCCAGGAGGTTCCGCACAATCCTAATCCGTCCTGTCATGTAAATCGTCTCCCGAAACTGCTCAGACAAAAAGTGATTGTACCACCCAAACGATGAAAACCCCAAAGCCAAGCGCGGCCAGGCCGCCAATCCGGAGCGTCTCGTCCGCGACATTTTCCATGGCCTTCATCATGGTTTTCAAATGCCCCGGAACCAAGGCATAAAGAAGGCCCTCGATCACGAAAACGAGACCAAGGGCCACCAGCAAATCATGTATCATTGCGCCGGCGCAACAGGCGCAGGTCCACCATCTTTTTTGAAGCCGAAATACTTGAAAAATTCAGAGCTTGGATCCAGCACCATCGTGGTTCCGTCAGCGCCTAGGCTCTTGGAATAGGCCTGCATGGACCGGTAGAAACTGAAAAACTCGGGATCCTGCTGAAACGCCTGGGCAAACACCTTGTTGCGCTCGCCATCGCCTTCACCCCTGATGATATCGGATTGGCGTTGGGCGTCGGCAAGCTTGGTCGTATAGGTGCGGTCGGTCTCGGCATTCATGCGTGTTTTGGTGGCCTCGCCCTTTGAGCGGATATCGGCGGCCAGCGCATTGCGCTCGGATTCCATGCGCTTGTAGGTTTGCTCAAGAACATTTTCGTTCAGGTCCGTGCGGCGCACCCGGACATCGACAATCTCAATGCCAAAGGTGTCGGCTTCTTTCCGCAATTCGGTGCGGATTTCACGCATCATGACAGACCGGTCCGACGACAGGGCGGCATCAAAGGAACGCCGTCCATAGGTCTGGCGCAAGGCGGAATCCAGGCGTGCCGCAACCCGTGCCTCTGCCTGCACCAGGTCGGCACCAAGTGTTTCGCGGAAGAGTC
>CAZAMS010000266.1:0-4020 GCA_964486305.1 uncultured Aestuariivirga sp. | reverse complement strand
CTCGACATAAGCCGCAAACCGCGATTCACTGCCGTCCGAACTTAGGTGACCCATCTCAGCTCCTCCTGCCGAAAACGAATCTCCCTAAAATACAACCTCTCTATCTCGATAAACTGCGGCTTTCTGACTCAGTAAGACTAGCAGGCTGCGGAAAAACTCTCGACTTTTCTGAGATTTGATGATTCCGCGTGTTTTGAAGCCACGGAGCGATTTGTGATGCGCGGTAACGAGAAGCGGTGTGATGAGATGTTTAAGTATGTGCAGCTTCAAGAGTGGATCGCGGCGGACCATCTGCTGCGGGCGATCCGGTCGTTGGTTGAGGATGTGCTGGAGAAGATGTCGGGGAAGTTGGCCGCACTCCATTCGCACACGGGCCGCCCTTCGATCCCGCCGGAGCAACTTCCGTAGGCCACACTTTTGCAGGCGTTCTTCACGGTCAGGTCGGAACGTCAATTGATGGAGCAGATCCACTACAACACGCTGTTCCGCTGGTTCGTGGGGCTTGCGATGGATAATGCGGTGTGGGACGCCTCGACATTTTCAAAGAACCGGGAACGGCTGCTGCAGGCTGATGTGGCGATCGGGGATTTTTATCCGGCTCGTGCGCAGCGGCCACCTGCAGAAATGCGCGATTGAGCGTAGCAAACTTGCCGTTCCACCAATTGGGCAGAAGCTCACCGTGCGATAGGACGTCATAAACCTGGTGTGCCTTGACCCCCGGCAAATCCCAACGCTCCTCAAACCGGAAGACATTTGATGGCATTAGCAACTCCAACCGCTTGCAAGCCAGTGAACAGATTATGATCTATACGACCGTTGCCGCCAGACGCTATTGTCCTACAAAGTCACCGCATTTCGGCGCTGGCAGCGTTCCCCACGGCATGATCGGAACCGTAGAGGTGGAGTTCTGCGGGCTGCCTTCAATAATCTTGTCCGTATAACTCAGGTACACCAGAACATTGCGCTTGGTATCACAGCCGCGTACGATTTGCATTTTCTTGAAAAACAGCGAGCGTCGCTGCCGGTAAATTTCCTCGCCCTGGGTAAACTTGCCTTTGAGTGTAACCGGCCCCACCTGGCGGCAGGCCAGCGATGTTTCAGAGCGTTCTTCCGCAAAGCCAGCCCAGCCGGACCATCCGCCAATTTCAGGAACCGTAAAATAACAGGCAACGCCCTCAACCTGGGGGTCATCAATGACGTAAGTTGCAAGTTTGGCATCGGGCGACAACAGCCGCCACACGGTGGTCTTTTTGAAAATCAGCTCAGGATCATCCGCTTCCTGGGCGAAAGCCGCAAGTGATGCTGCAAACAAAACTGAAATTATAACGAAAAACCGCAAGAACAACTTCATCCCAATCTCCTCTTCAGGCCTAGATAGGAATTATATCCGGCACTTCAAGTAAATTTTTTGAGGCGCTCAAACCCTTGTTTCAAATCATCAATCAGGTCATCGGGATTTTCGAGGCCGATGTGGAAACGCAGGCATGGGCCACCTGCTGTCCAGGTGGTTGCGGTCCGGTGCGGCTTGAAGGGCAGAACCAGACTTTCAAATCCGCCCCAACTGGCGCCCATTCCGAAGAGCGTCATATCATCCAACATGGCAGCCAGTGATTTTTCCGATATCGGATTGAGAACAACCGAAAACAATCCGCACGCACCGGTAAAATCGCGCTTCCATATCTGGTGGCCGGAGTCATTGCTCAAGGCAGGATAGAGCACCGTTTCAACTTCACTTCGTCCACGAAGCCATTCCGCCATTTTCAGTGCGTTGCGCTGATGCCGTTCGAGCCGCACATCCAGAGTGCGCATACCGCGCAACGCCAGATAAATGTCATCAGGTCCGGCAAATTGCCCCATATGCAAATAGGCTTCCTTGAACTGAGGCCATGTCTCTTTGCTGCATGTGGTTACCCCAAGCATGGCATCCGAATGACCGACTATATATTTCGTGGCGGCCTGAATGGAAACGTCACAGCCATGGGCAAAGGCATCGAAGTAAAGGCCAGCCGACCAGGTGTTATCAATGAAAACCAGACAACCCTTCTTGTGAGCCGCCTCTGCGATGGCAGGAATATCCTGAACTTCCATCGTTTGCGATCCCGGGCTTTCACAAAAGACAACGCGTGTATTGGGGCGAATGAGGGCGCTAATGCCGTGACTTATCAGGGGATCGTAATAGGTTGTTTCAATGCCAAGGCCCTTGAGCAATCCATCGCAAAACTTGCGCGTCCGGTGATAGGCCGTATCCACCATCAGCAGGTGATCGCCAGTTTTCAGGAAGGCGAGCAGCGTGGCTGAAATCGCAGCGGCACCGGATGGAAAAACCGCCGCGTCATGGCCCCCCTCGATGGCAGCGATCGCAGTTTCAAAGGCCCGCGACGTTGGCGTTCCCTCGCGGCCATAACTGTAGGTCTGGCTTCCATCATGCAATGATTTTACCGTGGGATACAGGACAGTGGAAGCATGATAGACGGCGGGGTTGACCATGCCATGCTCGGCATATTCGCGCCCCGCTGCCACAATCCTTGTTTCAGGTTTTAAGGACTTGAGATCAGGTATTTTTTTTGCCATTTCCACGCCACTTTGAGTTTAAAGTTCCGCTTACAGGGCGGAAAGCAAATGGGCAACCCCGGGGGCTTGAACCGGAGCCCCCAAACCAGTACCAAGGCGCGCGAATAACAGGTGAAAGCAATGATTTCTGAAAAGCGCGTGGCCGCATCAAAGGATTGGATCAAGGGAGCAACCGGTGATTGGGAAGTGATCATCGGTCTCGAAGTTCACGCCCAGGTCACCTCGAAGTCCAAGCTTTTTTCCGGCGCATCCGCCGATTTTGGCGGCGAGCCCAACGCCCACGTTTCGCTCGTGGATGCCGCCATGCCCGGCATGTTGCCGGTTATCAATGAGTATTGCATAGAGCAGGCCGTTCGCACCGGCCTTGGCCTGAAAGCCAGGATAAACAACTATTCGATCTTTGACCGGAAGAACTATTTCTATCCCGACCTGCCGCAGGGCTACCAGATTTCCCAGTACAAGCAGCCCGTCGTGGGTGAAGGCGTAGTCACTATTGATCTCGATGATGGCAAGACCGTTGATGTCGGCATTGAACGCCTGCATCTCGAGCAGGACGCCGGCAAATCCATCCACGACCAGCACCCGAACATGAGCTTTGTCGATCTTAACCGCTCCGGTTGCGCCCTCATGGAAATCGTTTCCAAGCCCGACATGCGCTCATCCGATGAGGCCCGCGCCTATGTCACCAAGCTCCGCCAGATCATGCGCTACCTTGGCACCTGCGATGGCAATATGGAACAGGGCTCGCTCCGCGCTGACGTAAACGTATCCGTGCGCAGGCCCGGCGACAAATTCGGCACCCGCTGTGAAATCAAGAACGTGAATTCCGTCCGCTTCATGGGCCAAGCCATTGAATTCGAGGCGCGTCGCCAGATAGGCATTCTTGAGGATGGCGGCAAGATCGACCAGGAAACCCGCCTTTATGACCCCAAGAAGGGCGAAACCCGCTCCATGCGCTCCAAGGAAGAGGCCCATGACTATCGCTACTTCCCCGATCCCGACCTCCTCCCACTGGAACTCACGGATGACTGGGTGGCTGCAATCAAGACAAGCCTGCCCGAGCTGCCGGACGAGAAGCGAACCCGCTTCATTGGCGCCTACGGCCTTTCCGCCTATGACGCCAGCGTGCTGGTTGCTGAACGGGCCTCGGCGGACTTTTTTGAAGCCACAGCCAAGGGCAGGGATGGCAAGATCACAGCAAACTGGGTAATCAACGAGCTCTTTGGCCGGTTGAACAAGGAGGGAAAAACCATTGAAACTACTCCGGTTTCCGCCCGTCAGCTTGGCGAAATTGTGGACCTCATAACCTCAGGAACCATTTCCGGAAAAATCGCCAAGGACGTCTTCGAAATCACCTGGACCGAGGGCGGCTCGCCGTCCGAAATTGTCGAAAGCCGGGGCCTCAGGCAGGTAACCGACACGGGTGCCATCGAAAAGGCCGTTAATGAG
>CAZAMS010000265.1:0-3797 GCA_964486305.1 uncultured Aestuariivirga sp. | reverse complement strand
GCCGCAAACCGCGATTCACTGCCGTCCGAACTTAGGTGACCCATCTCAGCTCCTCCTGCCGAAAACGAATCTCCCTAAAATACAACCTCTCTATCTCGATAAACTGCGGCTTTCTGACTCAGTAAGATTAGACGTCGAGGTTCGCCACGTTCAGCGCGTTCTCCCTGATGAAATCGCGCCTTGGTTCGACGACGTCGCCCATGAGTTTGGTGAAGATGTCGTCGGCTTCGTCGAGCTCGGAGACTTTCACCCGCAGCAGCGAGCGGACGTTGGAATCGAGCGTGGTTTCCCAGAGCTGTTCCGGGTTCATTTCGCCGAGGCCCTTGTAGCGCTGCATGGAGATGCCCTTGCGGCCCGCCGCAAAAACGGCTTCGAGCAAATCCAATGGGCCGTGGATCACCGTGTCGGAATCCTTGCGGCGCAGCTTGGCGGGGCGCGCGTAAACCTCCTGCAAATGCGCCGCCTTCTTGTCCAGGCGCAGTACGTCCGACGAGCCGATGAGCTTGGCATCTATGGCCCAGCTTTCCCTGACGCCCCGCACTTCGCGGCTGAAGGCCAGGCCGCCATCTTCCGACACGGAACCCACCCAGCCGCGCTCGGTTTCTTCCGAAATCACGTCAAGCCGCTTGCTGATATAGGCGGCAGCTTCCAGAGCACGCTCCTGGTTTGAAATGGCTTCGGGGTTGAGGGCGCCGGCAATGGCCGTCTGCTCAACCACATTTCTGGGGTAGCGCGAATGCAGCGCGTCGAGGGCGCTGCGCACGGACAGCGCCTCATCAACAATCGAACGCAGATCAGCGCCGCCGCGCTCGCTGCCATCGGCAAGGGCCAGCGTGGTGCCGTCAAGGCCCGTTTCAACCAGATAATCTTCCAGCGCCTTGCCATCCTTCAGGTATTGCTCGGAGGTGCCGCGCTTGACCTTATAAAGCGGCGGCTGGGCGATATAGAGATAGCCGCGATCAATCACCTCAGGCATCTGGCGATAGAAAAAGGTGAGCAGCAGGGTTCTGATGTGGGCGCCGTCCACGTCGGCGTCGGTCATGATGATGATCTTGTGGTAGCGCAGCTTTTCGATGTTGAAGCCATCGCCCTTCTCGTCGCGGCCAATGCCGGTGCCGAGGGCGGTGATCAGGGTGCCGATTTCAGCCGATGACAGCATCTTGTCAAAACGGGCGCGCTCCACATTGAGGATTTTTCCGCGCAAGGGCAGCACGGCCTGGTTTTCACGGTTGCGGGCCTGCTTGGCGGAGCCGCCTGCAGAGTCGCCCTCGACGATGAAAATTTCCGTCTGCGATGGATCGCGGTTCTGGCATTCCGCCAGCTTGCCGGGAAGGCCTGCCATGTCGAGCGCACCCTTGCGCCGCGTGAGGTCGCGGGCCTTGCGGGCGGCTTCGCGCGCCGCTGCGGCTTCCACGACTTTGTTGACAATGATTTTTGCGTCAGAGGGATGCTCCTCAAACCAGGCACCCAGCTGCTCATTGACCAGGCTCTCAACCACGGGCCGCACTTCCGAGGACACCAGTTTGTCCTTGGTCTGGGAAGAAAATTTCGGGTCCGGAACTTTTACCGACAGGACGCAAGTGAGAGCCTCGCGCGCATCAGCACCGGAGATCACCACCTTTTCCGTCCTGGCAATGCCTGAGTTGGCGGCATAGGTGTTGATGACACGGGTGAGCGCGCCGCGGAAGCCCGCAAGATGGGTGCCGCCGTCACGCTGGGGAATGTTGTTGGTGAAGCACAACACGTTCTCATGGTAGCTGTCATTCCACCACAGGGAGCATTCCACCGTGAGGCCATCCTTTTCGCCGCGGATCATGATGGGATCCTTGATGGCGGCCTGTTTGGTGCGGTCGAGGTAGCGCACGAAGGCCTGAATGCCGCCTTCGTAGTGGAGCTCCACTTCCTTGGGTTCAATGCCGCGATTATCACTTAAAAAAATGCGCACGCCGGAATTGAGGAAGGCGAGTTCGCGCAGGCGATGTTCGATCGTGGCGAAATCAAATTCGGTTTTGGTGAAGGTGGCGGGGCTTGGAAGAAATGTGACTTCGGTGCCGCGCTTGCCTTCAGCACTGCCCAGGACTTTCAAAGGAGCATCGGCATCGCCATTGGTGAATTCAATGCGGTGGACCTTGTTGTTGCGGTAGATGGTGAGCTTCAGCCAAATGGAGAGTGCGTTCACCACGGAGACGCCAACACCGTGCAGGCCGCCGGACACCTTGTAGGAATTCTGGTCGAATTTTCCGCCGGCATGGAGCTGGGTCATGATCACTTCGGCGGCGGAGACACCTTCCGACTTGTGAATGTCGATGGGAATGCCGCGGCCATTGTCGGTCACGGTGCACGAGCCATCGGCATTGAGGGTGACGGTGATGCGGTCCGCGTGCCCTGCGAGCGTTTCATCAATGGCGTTGTCGACAACCTCATAGACCATGTGATGGAGGCCCGAGCCATCATCGGTGTCGCCGATATACATGCCGGGGCGCTTGCGCACCGCATCAAGGCCCTTCAGGACCTTGATTGAATCGGCGTCATAGGTTGGTACTTTGGCCTCGTTACTTTGTGGCATCAGGCTCTCTTCATCTCCGCCAGGGTTCCCGCTTCCACATGGAAACACTGGGCACCGCGCCCTAACCCCTCAAACAAATGGCCGTCCGTTCCCGTCATCCAGGATTGACTTCCCAACGCCTCGAGAGTGGCAAAAAGCCCCTCCCTGCGCTGCCTGTCCAAGTGGGCTGCGACCTCGTCCAACAGTAGCACAGGAGCGACGTTTGCCACAGCTTTAACTGCACGCGCCTGTGCCAAAATGAGGCCTATCAACAGGGCTTTTTGCTCGCCGGTTGAGCATTGTCCTGCGGCCGTGGATTTGGGTCCGTGAACGACGATAAAATCACTCCTGTGGGTTCCTTTCAGGGCCCGGCCGGCCCCCCGGTCGGGCTGCCGCGAATCAGCCAGCAGTCTACGATATTCATCCTCGGCGCGCACCGCCGGCATTTTACCAACCAGGCTTTCAATCCCGCCGTCAATGCTGATGATCCCCCAGGGGAAAGCGCTTGTTGATCTGGTATCGTGAATGTGTTTCTGCAAGGCTTCGATTGCAGCAAGACGGGCGGCGGCTATGGCCACTGCTGCTTCGGCCATGTGGGCCTCGAGGCTGGTGAGCCACATGGCGTCAGCACGGGGGTCCTGGAGCAGCAGGTTGCGTTCACGCATGACTTTTTCAAACACGGCTACACGCGAGGAATGTTCGGGATCAAAGGTTGCCACCAGCCGGTCTAGAAAGCGGCGCCTATCGCCCGCAGGACCGGCAAAGAGGCGGTCCATGGCGGGGGTGAGCCACAGCATGCGCATGTAGTCACCCAGCGCGCCTGAGCTTTTCTGCAAGTGGCCATCAATGATCACCACGCGGCCCATGGCGGCACTGTCGGCTTCGCCTGAGGCAAGGCTCCAGCCCGTTCCAAGCTTGACCCCGTGATGGGGTGTTGCAACTTCTGCCGCTATGGCCCAGGAGGCGGCAGACCCAAGGCTTGCGAGTTCGTCAAAACTGGAGCCCCTGAGCCCGCGCCCCGGTGAGAGCAGGGAAATGGCCTCAAGCAGATTGGTTTTGCCGGCCCCATTGGGACCGGAAAGGGCGATGAGGCGCGCTGAAACATCCAGCCTGAGGCCGGAATAGTTGCGAAAATTAGTCAGTGTCAGGCGGGTGAGAGCTAGCGCACAATCGTTCTTCATGGAATCGCTTTCCCTTTTCCTCGCCCCAGCGGGGAGAGGAAGGGGCCCGCGCGGGAACCGCGTGGGAAGGT